>CAYMZV010000224.1:0-7364 GCA_964394965.1 uncultured Chryseobacterium sp. | reverse complement strand
AAACCTGTTCCACCATTGTATCGGAATATTGTGGCACATAATTCAGGTGCAGATAATCGGCAAGAATATTCAGTGAAACGGTTTTCGGAATTCCATAAGCGAAAATCGATGCCAGTTCGGATCCGAAAAGCAAAACGTCGGTGTCGAAATAATAGAAAAGCGGTTTTTCCCCGAAACGATCTCTACACATGAAAAGTGATCCGTCGTTTTTATCGTGAATGACAAATGCAAAAAAACCATTCAGCTTCGAGAGGCAATTTCCTTTTTCCCTGACATACAATTCCAGGAGCACTTCGGTATCGGATTGCGAACGGAATTTTACGCCGTCGTTTTCCAATTCCTTTCTCAGCTCACGGTAATTGAAAATCTCACCGTTGAAAACAATGGTGTAACGCCCATCCGAAGAAGTGAAAGGTTGGGCAGCGAGATCGGAAATGTCAATCACTTTCAATCGTGTATGTCCGAGCACCACATTGCCATCACGGAAAATCCCATTCCCATCCGGACCACGATGGTGCAATGACTTCACCGCATCCCCGATTTTACCGAGATACTTTTTCCCTTTTTCAGTGAAGGCAATTCCGCCGGTTATTCCACACATGGGATGTAAGATGAGAGGCGTTGACTTGAAACGTGAAACAGGTTTTTCCCATTTCCCGGATTTCAAATCAGAAACCTATTTTATTGCTATGACAGAAATTTCAACCAAAACATCCAATGGCAATCTTGAAACTTCGACGGTTTCCCTTGCAGGATAATTACCCGTGAAATTCGATCCGTAAATTTTATTCACTGTGGCGAAATGGTTGAAGTCTTTCAGGAAAATAGTTGTCTTCACCACATTTGAAAAATCCATTCCCGCTTCATTCAGGATTCCCTTGAGGTTTTCCATCACACGTTCCGTTTGGCCTTCAATGTCAACGGGAATTTCTCCCGCCCCCGGGAATTTTCCGACTTGGCCGGAAACAAAAAGCATGTTGCCGTGAAGGACAGCGTGGGAATACGGACCGATTGGATCCGGAGCGTTTTTTGAAGTGATGATTTTTTTCATTGGAAATCTTAATAGGATGTTTTTTGATTTTGGATTGAAACCGCTTGTTGGGAAGCACAACGAATATACGAATGAAAATTTTTGGATGCGTAAGATTCTGTAAAATCAATTGTGAATCGGTAACAGGGGAATTGATCTTTGTAAAGTCAGGAAAATCCAAAACGCCAATCACATGAAAAACATATTGAGATTATCGGTTCTTGTTTCCATACTCGCGCTCATCACGATCGCTTCCTGCAAAAAGGATTTGCCGAATGCGGATGGAAACCCTTCATCAACGGGAGGATATTCTTCCATGTCCGATTTCATTTCAAGAAATGGAGTGCCGACGCAGATTTTTTTAATTGACGCCCAAGCCGGCGGAAGTTTTACCACACCTCAGGGAACGGTTGTAACTGTTCCTGCGAATGCCTTTGTTACGGCGAACAATCAACCGGTTTCCGGAAATGTCATTATCGAATTCAAGAATATTTATAAAAAGAGCGATATGCTGCTTTCGAATATGCCTACGATGTTACCCAATGGAACTCCATTGAAATCAGGAGGGGAATTTTATTTCAATGCAATTTGGCACAGTCAACCGCTCATAATGGCTTCAGGAAAACAAATCAACGTTAAACAACCTGTCGTGGGTGTTCCTGATCCTGGCATGCGGGCATTCAGTTTACAGCCGGCTACGGGATGGGCGCTTAATCCCAGTGATACCGTTTCCACCGATTCTGCTTCCTCAGGTTCTTCATATGTATACACCATGAATCAACTGGATTCTGCAAATTATCTCGTTCAATCCAGTACGGGAGGCAATTGGAGCAATAGTGACAATGCTTCATTTTTTTCAGCTTATACTTTAGCGTCGGTTGCCATCAACACGCATCTTGATACCGTCCCATCGACAACAGTTTATCTTGTTTTCCACACTGTGAATTCGGTGATCTATGTACACAAAAATCCAAACGGAACAAATTTTCTCGACCCGAATACGCCTATTGGATTGCCCTTCACGGTTGTTGCCATGAGCCTGAAGAATGGAACGCTCTATGCTTCTTTTACACCGATGACGATCAGTTCAAACATGTCTTTGAATACGGGACTTGCTCCGATGACCGTTGATGCTTTCAAAACACAACTCAATGCCTTGAATTAAATTTTTTGGTTTTGATTTTGGTTGGTCGAGTAAAAAAGGGAGATTCCGGTTTCCCTTTTTCTCATTTTAAAAATATCCTTTTCTCCACAGCGCACACATGTCCATTGAGATGGCAATGCTGTAATGGATCAACACGCCGAGCAGAATGGATCGGCTTTTCATGCTCAACGTTCCAAGAATCAATCCGGCGATAATCGCTCCAACGGTTTCCGGCATCGGTTTTCCGAAATGAATCATGCAGTAGGGAATCATCATGATGAAGATGCTGTAATAACCGAAACGCTTTCGCAAACCGAGTGTCATGAATCCACGGAAAAAGAATTCGAGTGCGATGAATTGCAGGAAGTACATGATTTCCCAAATCCAGAAATCCGGCCAGAGATTTTCCTTTTTTCCGATTCTGTAAAAAGGATAACGCGACTGGAAACTTGTTGTCGACGAAAAATAAATGACAAGCGGAATCATGATGACCAGCATTACCAGATAAATTTCCCAATTCCTGAAAGCGCCTTTCCATTTGAATCCATACTCGATCAGATTTTCCCTGAATAGGAATTTGATAAGCAGAACGGGAACGAACAGGTAAACGAAAATCACGGTTCCCACCCACCAGGCAAGATGATGCAATTGCGGATTTCCCGCATTCAACCAAACACGAAGCCCGTCTGCAAATGATTTCAATCCGCAGTTTTCCAAAACACCCGCAAAAAAAACCGGATCCGCCCAATAGTGAATGATCGACAAACCCAATGCGGTCCACAGAAGAATGACAAGGATTTTGAAATCGAATTGCTGTGCCGGCGGATGAAGGGAAAGTTCCTCTTCCGCATTTTGGAATGTTGCGGTGAAAATGTTTTTCAAAAAAATCAGAGTTGATAACGTGGAAGCGGAGAAACACTTTGATCCGCAAAATCCTTTTTCAGGAATTTGAAATATCCTGTCATGGCAATCATTGCTGCATTGTCGGTGCAATAGGGAAATGGGGGAATGAAAACTTTCCATTTGTTTTTCCTTCCCAATTCCTCCAATGAAAAACGCAATGCCGAATTTGCGGAAACACCTCCCGCAAGTGCGATTTGTTTCAATCCCGTTTCTTTCATCGCCTCTTCGACTTTTTGCAAAAGCGTTTTGATGATCGTGAATTGAACAGAAGCGCAAACATCGGCCAGGTTTTTTTTCAGGAAATCAGGATCCCTTTCAATGGCATCACGCACAAAATATAAAACGGAGGTTTTCAATCCGCTGAAACTGAAATTCAAATCGGGAACTTTTGAAATGGGAAATTTGAATGCCGTTGGATTTCCCGAGCGTGCGTACTTATCCACAAGCGGGCCACCGGGATAGGGAAGACCCAAAATTTTTGCGACTTTATCGAATGTTTCCCCTGCAGCATCATCCATCGTTTCGCCAAGCACAAAAAATGTGTAAGGATCATTCACGCGCACGAGTTGTGTATGTCCACCTGAAACCGTCAAGCATAAAAAAGGGAACCCGGGTTTTTCCCTTCCGTCTCCATCTGAAATGAAATGTGCGAGGATATGCGCTTGCATGTGATTCACTTCGATCAACGGTTTTCCCAAGGCCAGTGCGAATGCTTTTGCAAACGAGGTTCCAACAAGCAACGATCCGAGCAATCCGGGGCCACGCGTAAAGGCAATCGCATCGATCTGCTCACGAGTGATTCCTGCTTGCTGTAACGTTTGATCAATGACAGGAACAATGTTTTGCTGGTGCGCACGCGAAGCCAATTCGGGAATGACACCACCCCAATTTTTGTGAATTTCCTGATTCGAGACAACGTTGGCAAGCAAATTGCCATCTTGTATAACAGCAGCTGCAGTATCATCGCACGACGACTCAATTCCAAGTATGACAGGCATTATCGCTATTTTTGTATGATGAAGTCAAAGCGGAAAACCGGGATCAAAATTATCAAAAAGACCGGGCGCGCGCTTGCCTGGCTGCTTGGTATCCTGTTTTTGTTCTGCATTGATTTTTATATCGCTCTCCGGAATCCCCAGGTTCAGACATGGATAACGCAACATCTGGCGGCTTACATGTCATCGGAATTGAAAACGAAAATCACGATCAAAGGCGTTGATATCGAACTTTTCAAAAAGATTGTGCTCGAGGGAATTTATGTGGAAGATCAGCACGGTGACACTTTGCTGTATGCCGAAAAGTTAAAGGCGGACATTACGCGATTCAGTTACGACAATAAATACATGTCGATTTCCGGAATTGATTTGGTCAATGCAAAAGTGAAATTGAAAAAATACGGGAATGAAAAAGGGTTGAGTTACCGTTTCATCCTTCAATATTTCAAATCGACGGATACCACCACTACACAGGCAACTCCATGGAAAGTAAATGTCGGTGGCGTTTCATTGAAGAATATCACATTCGCCTATGTCGACACACGCGATACGATCAATGATCCCGGAATGGATTATGAGAATATCCGTGTAACGGGAATCAGTGCGAATTTCACGGATATCGATCCGATGGGCGATTCACTTTCAATGCGGATAAAAAACCTGCAGGGAGTGGAACGATGCGGATTTGCCTTGAAGGATTTTTACACCCGCTTGACGGTTTCCGATAGCGCCGCGCATTTTGACAATTTGAGATTCATCACCAAGGGAAGCAGTGTGGATGGATTCATTTCATTCTATTTCAATAGCACAGACGATATCGCAGATGATTTCATTCATCTTGTAAAAATGGATGGACATTTTACAACGTCCGTCATCGACATGAGTGACATCGCCTATTTCTCCCCGAATTTATTGGGAATACGGAAAAAGGTGATGATTACAGGCGACATCAAGGGAACGGTGGATCATCTCCGATGCAAAAACATTGATTTGCGTTTCGGTGAAAAATCGCATGTGGCAGGAAATTTTTCTTTCGACGGGTTGCCCGACATTGACCAAACCGATATGAACTTCAAATTCCGCGAGGCGCTCACCGATAAAAAAGATCTCGAGGGAATTCCGATCGCCCCATTCGACGATCATCATTTCATTGAAGCCGGTGATAATATCGGAATGTTGGGCGACATCAAATTCAATGGCTCCTTCGAAGGATTCCTGAATGATTTTGTGGCTGTCGGCAAATTGCAAACTGCGATCGGCTCGCTGTCAATGGAAAATGTGGCCATGACGAGGGATTCCGACAATGTCCCTTATTCCTATTCGGGAGAAGTGCATTCGGAACAATTCAATGTTGGGGCTTTTTTCAATATTCCCGATTTGTCGATTGTTACGGGCGATGTGAATATCAATGGAACAGGACTTTCATCGAATGACATCAATGCAAAAATCGACGGGAAAATTTCGCTGTTGAATTACAGGGGTTATCCCTACACCAACATTTCCGTTTCGAATGTGAATGTGAAACGCCAGGTTTTCAGCGGTGATGTGACGGTGAATGATCCCAATGTAAAAGTTGTGTTTAAAGGCAACGTCGACAATAGCGGGTCGATTCCAAAAATGAAATTCGACGCGAAGATCGATTCCGCCAATTTGGGGGAATTGGGATTTTTGGACAAGACACACGAGTACATCCTGAAGACCGATCTTCAAATGGATTTCAAGGGTAACAACATTGACAATCTTGAAGGCCGCATGCTGGTGAGCAACTTGCAATACATCAAGGACGGCGAGAAATTCAGCTTCAATGAATTTGAATTGTTCGGTGGAGGGGATCCGAATGTGGACAGGACCATTTTCCTGCAATCGGATATTGTCCTGATCACCTTGAAAGGGAAATTCAAACTGATGAACCTGTCGCATTCCGTTTCGGATATACTTTCCATTTATCTTCCAGCCTATTTCCCTCCCGACAATGACGCTACTTCCAAAAAGGATCCTGTTCAGGATTTCAATTATATCGTGACATTCCAGCAAAACACAAAACCGATTGAGGCGTTGGTTCCGGGATTGCATATCGCCAAGGGGACATTGTTCAAGGGATATTTCAACAGCGTGACAAAAGTTTTCAATTCGGAAATCAATTCCGACAAGATTGAATACAACGATATTGTTTACAACGGAATCGAAGTGAATACGAATAACACTTCCCAACCGGGGAGTTTTGTGTTGCATGGGAAAATGGCAGAGATGAATATTACGGATACAATCGGAACAAAAGACTTGGCACTCGATTGTCAGGCACAGCACGATTCGCTGTTCACATCGCTTTTCTGGAACAATCATTCGCAAAAATTGAATGATGCCGATATCGATATGCTTTTCCTTTTCGAAAGCCAGAAATCCATCAAGATTGATTTTGATTCCGCGTTCATCCATCTTGATGATTCGCTTTGGACGGTGATTCCCGGAAATTACATGCGCATCGATTCAAACCAATTCACTTTTCATAATGTGGTTTTCAATTCGGGAATTCAATCCATCGGGTTGAAAGGAACCATTTCATCGCGACCCAACGATGAGTTGGACGTTTCGCTGAACAAATTCAACATCGGTTATCTGAATTATTTTACAAAACAAAGCGGTGTAACCGTTTCCGGAATCATGACCAGCGAAACAGGGTTGTCGGATATTTATCACACACCCATTTTCACAAGCAATACCGATTTCCAGAATCTATTCATCAACGGACAAAAATTGGGTGACGGGGAATTGGATGCTGTCTGGCAAAAACCGAAGCAGGCGGTTTATCTCCATGGACATTTTACGAAAGGAATTCCCGATCCGGTAACAGGCACGGATATCGATAATGTTTTGTTTGACGGATTTTTCTACCCGAACAAAAAGGAAAACAGCATTGACATCACGGCGAGTTTTGCGGGAATGCCGTTGGATGTTTTTGCGCCGCTCCTGAAAGATTACTGTTCCATGCTTGTCGGACAATTCGATGGATCGCTCCATATAACGGGTGTTCCTTCCAAGCCATTGCTCGATGGAAAAATGGACGTGGGAATCAGGCGCGTGAAAGTGGATTATCTCGGATTGGAACTCTCCGCCAAACCGCAATCGGTTACGATAGAACAGAATTCTTTTTTCTTCGACGATTATAAAGTGGAAGATGGATACGGCAACATTGCAAAAATCTATGGTCACTTATTCCACGACAACTTCAAGAATTTCCAATTCGACATGGACTTTTCATTCGACCATTTCAATGTGCTCATTACGAACGCGG
>CAYMZV010000223.1:0-7434 GCA_964394965.1 uncultured Chryseobacterium sp. | reverse complement strand
GATTCATGGAAAAGTTCTTCTCAGCGCAACCAATTTTCCGCTGCGTTCCGTAACTGTCATCATCAAGAACACAGCCGTTTTTACTTCAACAGATTCGTTGGGGAATTTTAAGATCCTTGTACCCGACAGTTTAATGAAGGATACAATCACACTTCAGGTCGCTTCGCCCGGTTATGAAATGACAGAAACGAAAATTGCCAAAACAAAATTGTCGGAGAACATTACGCTGATTGCAAGAGAGGAGGAAATGATTGAGGGAGGAATGATGTTCGAACCGGTAAAAACAACACCGAGGAAGAAGAAAAAATAGTTTCATGAAATACCAAACAATGGCAAAAGCCACAAAGTCCGGCTTCTGATTTTCATACCATTTTGCAGCGTTTTGTATTTGGCACATTGCTTTACACGAAATATTCCACCAGCATTTCATTTTCATCTCGCCATTTGATCCAGCCTGTCCGTGTGTTGATCACTTTCCCGAATTCATCTTTTTCCTCGATCACCACACTCATCCACATTCCCTGCACTTCCTTGCAATGCATCACTTGAATATAGGAATGGTCATAGTTCAAATTGATCGCTGTGGTTTGCGAACCGTCAATCGGTTTTTCAAACAAGAGTGAATCGCCTTTTACGATTTCGATTCTTGAAGCGGACGGGAAAAAATTCTGCCACTCCGAAAAGGTGACATCAAAACCAAGTTCAACCCATTTTGTCATTCCCGTTTTTTTATTCGCAATCACTTCACACCAATCACCGTCTTTTGTAACGCAAATCAACTGGAATTTTTTTCGCTCTTTTGAAAAGGAGAAAACATGCGGATCGAACCAGGCCGGAATGCTGTCGGAGCCTGTTGTTGAAAATGTATATTTCAAAACCCGTGAACTGCTGTCAAGATAAAAATTGATCTCATCGTAAACGAAGGGTTGTTCGATGCTTGGTCCTTTCCAGAAATCCATGGAAAAGAAATTGTAAGGAAAAATCTCTACGACACCAATGCCGTATTTTTCCTCGAATGCACCCGCCCTGCCTGACAAAGCGATGAGCATGAAAAATAAAAAAGGTATCGTCCTCTTGCCAAGAACCATGTACCGGATATTACTATGAAATATAAGAAATCGGAGGCAATTATCAGACCACAATACAGGACTTGGGGCGAGGGAGGCGGGACAAATGGGAAGGTTTTTACACTAAAAATAAATCGGAAGCGATTCTGTCGGCAAGCAATTTCCCTTTTTCCGTCAATGAAAATGTATCGCCGATAACTTGCATGTCATGGGAGGAAATCCATTTTCCGGACTCCTGCCTGAAGTGTGTTAAGAAATCTTCATCAAATTTGTTTTTCATGTCTGCAATTGAAACGCCCCACATCGTGCGCAACCGCGTCATTAGAAATTCATTAAATTTTTCGTTTTCGGTCAGCACTTCCTCTTCGTATGTTTTTTTATTTGCCGAAATCAGATTCACATATTCCATATTGTTTGAAATGTTCCATCGGCGTACCGCACCGTCAAAACTGTGGGCAGAGGGTCCGATGCCAAGATAGGATTCTCCAAACCAATAACTGCTGTTGTGCTTCGCCGTGAAATTCTTTTTTGCAAAATTGGAAATCTCATAATGGTCGAAATCATTTTCTTTCGCGAATGCAATGAGTTGGTGAAAATGTTTTGAGGCAAGCGCATCGTCCACCGGCGAAATTTTTCCCTCCGTTACGAATTTTGCCAATGCGGTTCTCGGCTCAACGGTCAGGCAATAACAGGATAGATGTTGCACACCCAATTGATTCACTTTCTCCAGATTTTTTTTCCACGCATTTTCATCCAATCCCGGAATTCCATAAATCAAATCCACTGTCAGGTTTTCAAAGCCCCTGTCTTGCGCACGAAGCACAACCGATTCCGCTTCTTTCGAGTTGTGCGCACGGTTCATCAATTTCAAATCCCCATCGCGAAAAGACTGAATGCCGATGCTCAGGCGATTGACAGGAGTCGATCTTAATTGTTTAAGATAATTCTCCGAAAGATCATCGGGGTTTGATTCCAATGTGATTTCCGCATCGCCGGAAATGCCGAAATGCTTATCGATCCCATCAAAAATGAATTTCAACTCGTCAGCGGAAAGTTGTGATGGAGTACCACCGCCGAAATAAATGGTGGTCAATTTTTTTTCCTGCAATTCATTTTTCCGCAACGACAATTCCTTCATCATCGCCGACAAGACTTCTTTCCTGTTTTTTTGCGACGTGGAAAAATGGAAGTCGCAATAATGGCACGCCTGCTTGCAAAAGGGAATATGGAGATAGAGGTGGGACAAAGTGAATGATGAATTAATAATGATGAATGTCAATTAGTGTTGATTGCGATTTATCATTCATCACTAATCATTCATCATTTTTTTACTCGATGTCAACTTCAAGGATTTTCCCTTCGAGAGGGTTTTTCGGATACGGTGTGAATCGCTGATCGTAAGGGGCTGGAACCCACCATTCGCTGTCGTGGAATTCCTGACTCACCACCAATATCATTTGATTGTCGGGAATGGATGTCACGCTGCTGTCCATGTATGCAACCACGCGCATGTGTTCCTTGTCGGGACCGATTCTCCAAACAATGTAATCGGGCATCCACTCGATTTCATACCAGTAAAACGGTTTCTTGAAAAGATCATCATCGTTCTCCGGCGTTTTTATTGTCAACGCCTGGTACCAACTGTCCCAACGGTGCAAATCGAATTTTTGTTTTTCATAAAATAACGGAGCGATTCCCGTTACATAATTTTTCGGTTCACGGCAGGCAAGATCCCAATTCGTGCAAGCCACTGCAATATTGTCGTTGTTTGCAATATCATCGTCGGGTGGTTGCGGATTTTTTCCGTAAGAGGACGCAGGCCAATTGCGCGATGACTTTACGATTTCGAAATCGATTTCGGAATAACTCTGCATCGGCATACGTTCCGCTTTCGGTCCGCGGTTATCCGTTTTCGGAATGTATCCGCCTTCACAACTTCTCCTGTTGTTCCAAGAATTCTCATCCTGATACAAAAGCCAAACTGCATTCGTCAATCCATTCCACACATGATCCGCACTGAGAATTTCCGGAAATGCAATGCACATGTCATATTTTCCATAGGTAAATCCGATTCTCGATTTCACTCCCACATTTTCCTTTTTGTAAGGCATTTCAGAATTGCCGGGATTCGAGAGTGTGATGGTGTGATCTTCGGGATTTGCCTTTACCGTTGAGCAAGGACTCGTTGTACTGCGAATGTAATCGCGGATCAAATCCTTGTCTGTGAATTTATTTTTGTTTTCCGCGTACTGCGCACGTGTGTAATTGTCCGCAACAACATTTGCCGTGACAGGAATCGTGGGAAGAATGTGCGACTTGTCTTCGTAGAAAAAATATTGCATGAATTGCGAACGCCGGAAAGTGAGACTGTCCGTTCCGCAATTTTTGCAATAGGAAGTGGTATCGACTCCCGATTGCATCAACTCGAAAGGATTCACATACACACCTGAACCCGGATCCAATTTCGCCTTTACCGTAAGTTGTTGGTCGGCCACTGCAACCTTTACATTTTTGTCAACGCTTCCCGGACCGTAAATGAAATAATAAAATGGATTGATGAAATTCCCGTTCGTTTCCCTTTTTGAAATCTTGCGGATTGAATTCGGCAGCTCATTCATGCCCGACTCGGTTGTCACCACAAGCATGATTTTATATTTTCCCATTCGTGGATTTCTTTTCCAACGGTTATTGGCATCTCCCAATTTCCTGTTGTTGTCGATTTGCCAAACGGCATCACGGTAAATTTGCTGATCGATGGTTACGCCATTCGCTTTTGCTTTTCCAGCTATGCCATCCATCCACGAAGGTTCGCTGCGGATGTAATTGATCATGTTTGAAATTTTCCGCGCCGACAATCCTGCACGGTCATCCCGTCCTGTAAAAATATCCTCGTTGCGTGGATTCCCAACAATCTGAAAAGAATCGGTGACGGAAATTTCCTCTCCCCAACCCAATTCTTTCGTGTTTTTGAATCCAGGATCATCTTCACCCCAACTGCCATAAAAATTCCGTGAAGCGCGATAATCCTCGTACTTGTATTTCCCCACTTGCTCATACTCCGGGAATTTGTAACTCTCGTTTTGATAATAAATCTTGTAGTAGAATTTTTTGGAATTGAATCCGCGGTTTTTCACCTTGAATGTGAATGTGAATTTTCCGCCGGGCAATTGTTGCACAGTTGGAATTTCAATTCCCTTGTAAACGGCATCCGTCAAATCAACCGTAATGGAATTGTCTGTCGATTTATAATTTGTGATGGGTTGAAAATCCTCGAGGGAAATTCCTGCACCGATGTAGCGGTAATAGAGATAGCCGCTGCCAAGCAGGAGAATCAAGACAGAATAGAGAATGATTTTTTTGCGCATGGTGAAAAGCGAAGACGAAGTTAGCCACAGATTCCACAGTTTGCGCAGGTTTTGGGGATAAAATTTTATGCAAAATCAATACCAGTAACCGTGAAAGATTCGGTGGAAAAAATAACTGATACGGTTGCGACGGGTATGCACCACAATGATATCGCCAACTGTACCCCTGAATATCTGTTGCGCAAGAATGTTTACACTGATCGCATTGGAAGAATCTGCGAAAGGAATGTGTTCCGAAAATGGAGCATAACCAATCATTGCCACATAAAGTTTCAACGCATTCGGGTTATCGGGGCGTGGAATTTTAAAAATGAATTTTCCCGAAGTATCGGTCAGGCATCCCATGATATTGGTAATATTCGTTGAATCGATAACCAAAACATTCGCAAAAGCAATTGGCTCCTGCGTGGTGGAATCAACGACAGTTCCTTGCACAACAATCGAATCGTTCGCTTCAACATTCCTGTTTGTCGGAATGATTTCTTTCCCGGTCGAAATCTGTGGCGGTGAAACAACCTGTTGCACTGGATTCTGTTGTGCAAATGTTTCCATTCCGAAAAGCAGAGATGGAAGAATGAAAATGTTTTTCCATCCCGGATTATTTTTTCTCTCTACGTCCGCGAGGATTTCCCGATCCAGCTGATGTGGCGCAAATTTTCCGCAAGCATTTTTATTTTTCCTGAAAAAATCCAACAACTGCCCATCACTCATTCTTGTAAAATCAACAATCACGCGATCGCATGAAGAACAGTGTTTCCTGTTTTCGTCAATGGGATTCATTTCTTCCCATTTCATGTTACAGGGATTCGGAATGGAAAATTTCGTCACTATTTGTTTTTTCATGGTCGGTTTGTCTAACCAAAAGTCCTAATGGCGGCGATGAAAAATACGATGGAAAAAATTCCTAATGCGACCGAAACGGCGTGTACGCATATTTTCTTGAGTGGATATAACACTAACAATATCGCCACCTATCCGATTTCTTGATGATTCATTTTCAGAAATTACTGCCAATGAAAGCATCTTCGGTGCTAATACAAAATTCCTTGTTTCCGTTTTTGCATGGATTTCAAAAGGCAATGTGTCGCTGCCCGTTTCATATCCCAACTTGTTCACATCAATCACCAAGGAATCGGAGGAGGAAATGGTGATGCTGATATTAAAGTGACCGCTTGTATCGGTGGTGCCATTTGCAAAAGCGGATGAATTATGGATCATGACAATTGCGCCTTCAATGGGTTTCCCATAAATGGAATCACTTACCGTTCCCTGGATATTGACTTTTATCGGATTTGGGAAAAAATCAATCCGCTGCATTTTGAAACGTGAAGAATGAAACATTTCCGATTGGGAATTGGGAGTTCCTTCCCTTTTATTTTTTTGTGCGGATAATTCCAATCCGAAGATCAACGACGAAAAAAGGAAAATGTTTTTCCATCCTGAATTATTTTTTCTCTCAAAATCGGGAAAAATTTCACGGTTCAATTGATGAGGTGCCAGTTGTCCACAAACTTTTTTGTGTTGTTTGAAAAAATCCAACAACTGCCCATCACTCATTCTTGTAAAATCAACAATCACGCGATCGCATGAAGAACAGTGTTTCCTGTTTTCGTCAATGGGATTCATTTCTTCCCATTTCATGTTACAGGGATTCGGAATGGAAAATTTCGCTGACGTTCGTCTTTGCATGAACCTTGTTTATCCTTGATGACGCAGGACAAACGAAAATTTCATAAAAAGATTGTGAAAATGATTTATCGGGATTTCCCCGTCCCTCGCCCCTCGTCCCTTACTTTTACTTCCTCCACAACAAACTGCTGTCGCCATAACTCAGAAAACGGAAATTGTTTTGCAAGGCGAAATCATAAACACGTTTGCAGTCTTCGCCGATGAAAGCGGAAACCAACAGCAGCAATGTACTTTGGGGTTGATGGAAATTCGTAATGAGCCCGTTCACGATTTTGAAATCATATCCCGGAGCGATGAGAATTTGTGTGAATCCTTTTACCTCATCATGTCCGTTCTCTCGCATCCAGTCGAGCACAGCGCGCAAGGCAATGGGCGCGGGGACTTCAGGAGAATTCTCATACGGTTCCCATTGCGAAACAAAAAGCGAATCGAAATGTTTTCCGGGTTGAAGCGTCAATTGTTGGCCGAACCAATACAGGCTTTCAAGTGTGCGCATGGAAGTTGTTCCCACCGCCACAATCGGTTTTCCCTTTTGTGAAAGCAATTGTTCGACAAGAATTTTCGGAATGGAAATCTGTTCGCGATGCATTTCATGCCCTTCCATTCTTTCCGATTTCACGGGTTTGAAAGTTCCTGCACCGACATGCAACGTGACATTGCCGAATGAAATATTTTTTGCCTCAAGGTTCTTCAGTACATTTTCAGTGAAATGCAATCCCGCAGTCGGGGCGGCAACAGAACCGTTTTGTTTCGCATAGATTGTCTGGTAACGTTCCTGATCGGAAATCTCCTCGTCACGATTCAGATAAGGCGGCAAAGGGATTTTCCCCACCGAATCCAGAATTTCAGCAAAGGAAAAATCTGCGGGCGTCCACGAAAGCCGAATGACCGATTGATCATTTATGTTTCCAATGCGTTTTGCCGTCAAAAGGATTTTAGGCGTTTCAGAATTCAACTCAAGGGTCAATTCCTCATTTTCCTTCCATCGTTTTCCATTCCCGACAAAAGCCAATAATTGGACGGACGATTTTGTTTGCAGCAGATTTACAAAATCAACGGAATTGTCCGAAGCGTCGGTACAAAAAATCTCTACACGCGCACCACTTTCCCGCTGCATGAGAATGCGCGCACGTACGACACGTGTCGTATTGAAAACAAGCAGCGAATTTTCCGGAAGCTCCTCTCCTATTTCCCGGAATATCTTTTCATGCATTTCTCCATCGCGATAAATGAGCAACTTCGATGCGTCACGTTTTTCAAGCGGATGTTTTGCAATTCGCCCTTCAGGCAAATCGTATGTAAAATTCTGGATG
>CAYMZV010000222.1:637-7435 GCA_964394965.1 uncultured Chryseobacterium sp. | reverse complement strand
TTTATTTTTCACATAATAGGCTGAATTGCCAATGATGGAAAGATAGGTTTCAACGTAATTCTTATTTTCAGGCGTGCGGAAACTGGACCACATCAGCGATGGCGTAAGTTCCCGTCCCGAGGAAATTTTCGCAGCGAATAAGGCGACTGCAATGAAGATTAATTTTTTCATGGAAATGATATCAATGGTTTCCGTTCAAGCGGCATGAAGGGGATGGGATCTAAGCCGAAAAATTATAATACAAAGTTACGAAAAACACGGCAAGACTCATAATGAGTTTACAGGAAACAAAATGCTGAACAATGAAAAATCCATCCTGACAATTCAGTTCGGATGGATTTTCAGTGAGATGAAATGTTTTCCCCCAACATTATTAGAATAACATTGGAAAATGAAAATTGAATTCGTTCAGCTTTTTCGATCGGCACCTTGACGTTCCAACATCCATCCCGGATATTCGGATGACAACTTGCTCACTTCATCCAGCTTTTTCAATTCGGCTTCTGTAAATTTCACTTCAGTCGCTTTAAGATTGTCTTCCAACTGAGCCGGCTTATTCGCACCGATGATGATGCTCGTAACTGCAGGCTGATGCAACAGCCACGCAAGCGAAAGTTGTGCCAGGGAAGTTTCTTTTTCCTTTGCCATCGGTTCCAAAACATCGATAATGTCAAACGCCTTTTCCTTGTTCACGGGAGGAAAATCAAAACTTGTGCGTCTTGAACCCTCTGTCGCCTCTCCATTGCGTTTGTATTTTCCGCTCAGCAATCCACCTGCCAACGGACTCCATACCATCAATCCCATATTTTGATCCTTGAGCACCGGAATGATTTCCCTTTCCAAATCCCTTCCCGCAATGGTATAATAAGCCTGCAGTGAAATGAATTTCGAAAGATGATTGTATTTCGAATACGAAACCGCTTTCATGATTTGCCAAGCGGCTAAATTGCTGCAACCGATGTATCTCACTTTTCCGCTTTTCACAAGACCATCCAATGTGTCAACCGTTTCTTCAAGCGGCGTGAGTGGATCATAACCGTGGATTTGATAAAGGTCAATGTAGTCCATGTTGAGCCGCTTGAGACTTGCATCCACTTCATGCAGGATGTGTTTGCGGCTGAGTCCGCTTCCATTGGGGGAATCGTTCATTTTTCCCCGAACTTTTGTCGCGATCACCAACTCTTCCCTTTTCAGTTTCAGGTTGCGAATCGCCTTGCCCGTCATTTCCTCCGACATTCCTTCCGAATAGACATTTGCCGTGTCAATGAAATTGATTCCCGCTTCGACCGATTTTTTTACCAATCCGTCAACGCTGTCCTGTTCCAGTTTGCCAATGGCGGTCCATATTCCCTTTCCGCCGAATGTCATGGTGCCCAAGCACAATTCGGAAACCTTGATTCCCGTATTACCCAATAATTTGTATTTCATGGTGCGTGATTTTTAGATTGTCACAAAGGTATCTGTACCGGATCAATCCAGGCGATGATTTCCGAATCATATTGTTAAGCAAACTTAAATTCCCTGGAACATGAGTTGCCGATTTCCTTTTCTGGAATAATGGAAATGCCTTTGCGGTCCAGAATAATAAAGTAACTTTGTAAAGTAAACTTACTATTAGGACAACCCCGATGAAACATGACAATGATGAAATAGCCGGCGATCTGCGTGTAGTGCTTTCACGCCTCATAAAAATAATGCGCAACGAAACGAGGAATGACAATCCGCTTTCGATGACCGAACGTTCCACACTTGCCTTGGTGTATCAATCGACAGAAATACTGCCGTCGGAATTGGCGGCCATGGAAAAGGTGACATCACAATCCATGTCCCAAATCATCAACAAGCTTTTCAAAATGGGATTCATCAAAAAAACACCTTCCTCCGAAGACAAAAGGAAAGTCATCATCACCATTACCGCAGCCGGAAAAAAATTCGTGGAAAAAAGAAGGACTGAAAAACAGGAATGGCTGACCAAATCAATCCTTGAAAAAACCACACAAAAGGAAAAGGAAATCTTGGTCAATGCGATCAAGGTGTTGACAAAACTTGTCGATTTGAAATAGATGCACATCCGGACATTCAAGGCATTTCGCAGCCGCAACTACAGGTTGTATTTTTTGGGACAATCCGTGTCGCTCATCGGCACATGGATGCAGCGCACTGCGGTTTATTGGGTGGTCTACACAAAAACACATTCCGCTTTCATGTTGGGCTTGGCGGTTTTTGCCGCGCAATTTCCCTCGTTCCTGTTTTCCCCATTGGGTGGAGTGGTGTCCGACAGATACAACCGTTACCGCGTTTTGGTTTTTACACAAGTCGCTTCGTTGATTCAAGCGGCACTGTTGACGGCTCTGGTTTTGTTTACACAATATACGGTGTGGGAAATATTTTCATTGAGCATTGTGCTGGGAACAATCAATGCTTTTGATGTGCCTGCAAGACAATCGATGGTGAATGAAATCATCGACGACAAGGGAGATTTGTCCAATGCCATTGCACTGAATTCATCGATGGTGAATCTGGCGCGTTTGCTCGGACCGGCAATTTCAGGTATTGTGTTGCTGAAATTCGGCGCAGGGATTTGTTTCCTGATCAACGCATTGAGTTTTGTGGCAGTGATCACGTGTTTGTTGTTGATGCGGTTTCCGGAATTCATTTCGCAGCCACACACGAAAAAAGTGTTTCTGGAATTCAAGGAGGGATGGAAATATTTGAAACGCACACCTTCAATCGGGCTGATCATTTTATTGCTTGCATGCAACAGTTTATTGGTGCTTCCATTCATCACGCTGCTTCCCGTTTATGCAAAAATAATTTTCAAGGGTGACGCTTCCACTTTCGGTTACCTCAACAGTGCCATCGGACTCGGTGCAGTGGGTGGAGCTTTTTTTCTTGCCTCATTGAAATCGGGCAGCGACTTGAAAAGGATTTTATTCATCAACCTCTTGATTTTTGGTGTGGGATTGATTTTGTTTTCACACATGTCGAATTTTCCGGTGGCACTTTCTTTTGCCGTGCTGGCGGGTTTTGGAATGATGTCACAAACAACAATCAGCAACACCATCATTCAAACCAATGTTTCCGCCGAAATGCGGGGAAGGGTGATCAGTTATTTTGCAATGGCCTATTTCGGAATGCTGCCATTGGGTGGACTATTGATTGGAGCGGTATCACAATTCATCGGAGCACCCGATACAATTTTAATTGAGGGAATTGTTGCGATACTGATTGCCATTTCATTTTTCCCTTTTCTCAGGAAAGACATTTTGAAAAAGGAAGACAAGATAAAACTGGTGGAATTGGAAGACCCATTGGAAATGGAAGATCCATCGATCGAAACAACGCAATAAATCAATTCTGAAACTCAACCCAACAAAACCAATTCACATGGAAGCAATACAATGGTATCATTACGTAGCAGCATTTTTTGCCGGAGCATTTTTGGCAAACACGGTTCCCCATTTCGTTCATGGGATTTCCGGGAATAAATTTCCATCCCCTTTTTCCAATCCGCCGGGAAAAGGACTTTCTTCCCCACTTGTAAATACATTGTGGGCGTGTTTCAATTTATTGATTGGATACATTCTTTTAAGGGCAAGCGAAGTTTCTCCCGACAACAAATTTTTATTACTTGTCTTTTTCATGGGAATACTTGCGATGAGTATTCCACTCAGCATACATTTTTCAAAAAAACACAAAGAATAAAATAATGGAAACAAACAACAACAATCGGAACACCGCACTGTTGGTGATGGATGTTCAAGAGGCAACTGTAAAAATGTTGGGTGAAAATGCATCCTTCACCCAAGCCATTACGAAAGCCATCCAAACGGCGCGCAAGAATAAGATGCCCGTCATTTATGTTGTCGTCGGATTCAGGAAAGGATTTCCTGAAGTGAGTGCGAACAACAAATCGTTTGCCTTACTGAAAAGTGGAGCCATGAATTTGGATTCGGAAGATGCGTTCAAGGTGCATGCATCCGTTGCACCTCAGGCGGACGATATCATTGTCACAAAAAAACGCGTGAGTGCATTTGCCGGAAGTGATTTGGAAGTGGTGTTGCGTTCTTTGGAAATAAAAAACATTGTGCTCACCGGCATCGCAACAAGTGGAGTGGTATTGTCCACATTGCGTGAAGCATCGGATAAGGATTATATAAATACAGTGCTTGCCGATTGCTGTGCAGATCGTGATGAGGAAGTTCATCGCGTGTTGACAACAAAAATCTTCCCGCGACAGGCTGCGGTGATGACTTCGGAAGAGTGGAGTGCAGGTTATAAGGGATAATGGCAGCACAGGTAAAAACAGACGCGTTCAGGGCATTCAGAAACAGGAACTATGCCTTGTTTTTTGTGGGACAATCCATTTCACAAATCGGTACGTGGATGCAGCGTACCGCTGTGAGCTGGGTGATTTATACACTTACGCATTCCGCTTTTATGTTGGGGGTTGCCGTATTCGCGCAACAATTCCCGTCCTTTTTGCTTTCGCTCTTCGGAGGCATCGTAGCCGATCGTCACAGTCGTTATAAAATATTGCTGATCACACAAACGGCATCGATGGTGCAGGCAATATTGCTTGCTGTGTTGATCTTGATGCACCACTACGTGGTTTGGGAAATACTTGCGTTGAGTATTGTGCTCGGAATCATCAATGCGTTTGACGTACCCGCACGGCAACCGATGGTGCACGAGATGGTCAATGACAAGGAGGATATTGCAAATGCACTCGCACTCAATTCGGCGATGGTGAACATTGCAAGATTGGTGGGACCGGCGTTGTCGGGAATCGTTCTGCAAACATTGGGTGCGGGAATTTGCTTTTCATTGAATGCAATAAGTTTTGTAGCCGTGATCACATCTTTGCTCATGATGAGACTTCCAAAATTCAATCCGCCTGCGGTAAAGAAAAAAATCATGCACGAACTTTACGAAGGTTTTGAATACCTGAAACAGACACCGAGCATAAGCATCGTATTGCTCATGCTTGCATTCTTGAGTTTGCTGGTTTTACCTTACGATACGATTGTGCCTGTTTTCGCCAAAGTCATTTTCAAGGGCGATGCCGCCACTTACGGTTACATCAGCAGCTTCATGGGATTGGGCGCAATTGTTGGAAGCTTATTCATGGCTTCGGTAAAAAGGGGAGCGAACCTGAAAATCATTTTGCTGGTGAGCAGCGCAATTTTAGGTGCAGGCTTGATTTGCTTTTCCCTCTTCAATTCTTTTTCGGCTGCGATGCCGTTCGCAGTTTTGATTGGCTTTGGATCATTGGCACCGATGACGGCATCCATCACCATCGTGCAACTCGAAGCGGCATCGCACATGCGGGGCCGTGTGATGAGCTATCTTGCGATGAGTTTTTTTGGAATGCTGCCATTGGGAAGTTTGTTGATCGGAACCATTTCACAGAAAATAACCGCGCCGACCACAATGCTTTGTCAGGGAATAATTGCGTTGATCATTGTTGCCGTGTTTTCAAGATACCTGAAAGGCAAACCGGATAAAAAAGATGCGGTTGAATGACGCCGATATTTTATCGGAGTCATGCGTTTTGTTTTTCAATTGAACGACTGCCTGAATTCCAAAGGGGAAAGATTTGTTTTTGTCTTGAATAACTTGCTGAACGATTGCGAATGTTCAAAACCCAATTCGTAGGCGATTTCACTTACGGACAAATCGGTAGTGGATGATTTTTCCTTTGCTTTTTCAATCAATTCTTTTGCAAGTGGTTTGCTGATGTGCCCTAATGATCCTGTTATGGTAATTTTCATTTTCTGTTTTTTTATATACTGCAAAATTGTGCAACACTGAAGAAACAGATGTAGTCGAATCTATTGTTGTTGCAGTCAAAATGAAGTTTGTTATAGTTGATTGCGAACACGACTACCTGTGACATTCATAAAACCCCGAACTGTAATACAGCTCAACAGTAATATTACGGTTAAAGGAAACTCACCAAATCCAAGGAATGAGTTTTTTGCTGGTTTTCTTCGTGTATTCCGTATATCCTACCAATTATTTTTTCAGGGTTTTATCTTCAAGTGAGGTTCTTACAAACAGAAGGATAATCGCCAACGATGTAGGAATCAGAATCCAAACCGAACCGGTCATGAATGGAACTCCGAGTAAGGAAAGTATCATTCCCGAATATCCCGGATGGCGGACAATTTTATAAATGCCGGTATCACAGACCACGAGTCCTCTTTCTTTTTGGATTCGTACAACACTTGAGAAAAATTTATTTTGTCGAAGTGCGGCAAGGAAAATAATTTGTCCGGCAATGGTTAATGATATTCCAAACGCATAGATTGTCCAATTGAAATCGGGAGACCAATGAAATCGACCGGAGTCCAATCCGGCTATGATTATATTGATCAGATAAACCAATGCAGATATTCCCAACAATAACTTATCCCACGATTTTGAATCCTCTTTTACCTTTGAACGTTCCTCCATCAACTCATTGTCTTTCGGATATGCAAAAAAGTACATGAAAGCGGTTACGGAATTTGTTGCAAGGAAAATCCAGCCTTGCATGTATGCAATTCTTCCGGCGCATAAAAACAGGATACTTGAAAAGATGCAACAGGAAATGAGACCCTGACTAGAATTTTAGCTTTCCCCATGATAAAAGTTCATCAGCCTACATCGTTATGAAGCCAATGCAAATGTAAACAGTGTTGGTGCTAAAATGGAATCGATTTGAATTCACAATCATTCAGGTTCAAAAAAATGAAACGGATACACAACCGATTTGCTGTCTATGTGGTTGCCAATAAAAACACTACAGGCTTG
>CAYMZV010000222.1:0-627 GCA_964394965.1 uncultured Chryseobacterium sp. | reverse complement strand
TGCGGGTAAAAGATTGTCTGTCCTATTCGCGAAATAATATTGTTCCATATCTTTTGTTGATATTGTTTTCGCTTCCTTAAAACCCGCTTCACCGGCTAAAGCCAATATTTCATTTGGTGCAAAAAAACTCAGAAATGGAGTGCCTGCCGCACGTGCGCCTTTTTCTGCCATTTCCTGCATGGGTTTATCTTCCGCATCGAGAAGTTCCATTGACAAATAAAATGTCATGGCAAGTTTCGAGCCCGACGACAGTGTTGCAATTTGACTCATCGTGGAAATGATCGCCTCTTTGGTAAGATACAGGCTAACACCAGTGCAGGCTACAACAGCAGGTTGGTTCGTATCAAATCCTCCTTTCAGTAATTGTTCCCACCAGGAAGATGTTTCAAAATCGACAGGTGCAAAATGCAAATATGGCGGAACACCAAAACCAAGTTCAATCAATCGTTGTTGTTTCCAAGCCAATGTATCGGGTTGGTCAATTTCATATATCTGAAGTTTGGAGGCAATCTCCGGTCTGCGTTGTACAAACGTGTCAAGTCCCGCACCGAGAATAACGTACTGGCGAATTCCCTGTTTACTTTCTTCAATGATTAGATCCTCAATAAAACGGGCACGGGCTACAAT
>CAYMZV010000221.1:0-7436 GCA_964394965.1 uncultured Chryseobacterium sp. | reverse complement strand
CTGATGGCTATTTGCAATTCCGGCCCCAATCAAAACGGTATCCGGATTCTCTCCATAAGCGTAAGTGATCGGAACGGAAAACATCGTCCATCCGGATGCATTCGAAGTGATGTCGTAGGTTATATTGTTCAATGTATCGCGACGCTGCGTAGTTGTATTCCATTTTGTCATCATCATGAGAATTCCGGCAGTATCTCCACCGACCCTGTTGAACTTGAAATAACCCGTCAAGTTGGCCGGTCTGGTTGCACACGGAAAACCGCACATCTTGCCTGAACCAAAAGCACTCATCGCAAATACAACTGCCGAGTCCAACGAATAAATGGCTCCACTTTCCGTATCACCTTGGTTACTGACGACAACTGCCATCTGAACCGCATACTGTCCGCCATGCGCACTGCCTACCTGACTGACTGCGTGAACGACATAAGTGCTGTCTCCGAATAATTTATTGATTTCCGTATCGAACACATCGGAGGTAATCCAATGTTGCGGCACTTGATAAGTTGTGTTCGTTTCATTGTTGTTGATCCAGGTTTCAAATCCGGCATTCGGAATCGTTTGTGCAAATGAAAAAAAGCCCATCAGCAAAGCGGCAAAAAACAAGGTAAATTTTTTCATGGTTTCTGTTTTTAATGTCCTGCCAAAGTTATTCCTCAATTCATGGAATGTTATCGCATGAAAATGTGAATTGGGGTTTTTACATTGGGCAATTTGTCCTACCGCCAAAACATGAACGGCGAATATGATGCCGCGTGAAAAATCTGGAACGATTGGAGAAATCCTAAGCCGGTTGACTGACAAACCTTCGCGCCTTTGTGCTTTCGTGGCAAGAAGACGCAGCTTGAATTGCCCCCGAGGAACGCAGCAAATAAATGAATACACTGCCACCCGGTTTTCAGTGGTGTCCCGTTTCCACACTTCCATTACCTTTGCTGAAATTTTTTCCGCATTCTATGAAAGTCATTGACCATCTCAAAGCAGCGAAATCAACCTTATTCTCCATAGAAATCCTTCCTCCGCTCAAGGGAAAAAGCATTTCTTCCATTTACGAAGGCATTGATCCGCTGATGGAATACAAACCTTCTTTTGTGGACGTGACCTATCACCGCGAGGAATATGTTTATAAAAAACGCGATGGCGGTTATCTCGAAAAAGTTTCCATCCGCAAGCGCCCGGGCACTGTGGGAATTTGCGCGGCGATCATGAACAGGTATCACGTGGATGCGGTGCCGCACATTATCTGCGGTGGATTTTCAAAAGAGGAAACGGAAAGCGCATTGATCGATCTCCAGTTTCTCGGCATTGAAAATGTTTTGCTGTTGAGAGGTGATGCGATAAAAACCGAACCCACTTTCATTCCCGAACCGAATGGACACCAATATGCAATTGATTTGGTGAAGCAGGTAGTGGAAATGAACAAGGGAAAATACATGCATGAAGATGTGGTCGACATGGCACCGACACAATTTTGCATCGGTGTTGCAGGTTATCCGGAAAAACATTTTGAAGCGCCGAATATGGTTGCCGACATAAAAAACCTGAAAGCGAAAGTGGATGCGGGTGCGGATTACATTGTGACACAAATGTTTTTCGACAACAAAAAATATTTTGAATTCGTGGAGCAGTGCCGCAAGAATGGCATCACCGTTCCGATCATTCCGGGATTGAAGATCATCACCGGAAAAAAACAGATCCTTTCGCTCTCGAAAATTTTCAAGATTGACATTCCGCAGGATTTGTACGAGGAAGTTGAAAAATGCAAGGATGACAAGGCGGTGAAAGAATTGGGAATAAAATGGTGCATCGAACAATCGAAAGAATTGATGAAGGCGAATGTTCCCTGCCTGCATTTCTACACCATGGGAACCAGCGAAACCACCAGGAGAGTGGCGAGTGAAGTGTTTTGAGGAAAAATGATTAGTGATGAATTAAAAAAACGATTCATCATTCCGCGAAGCGGTTCATCCTCCGAACGGCTGAAAGGCACCCTGAATATGCTTGAGAATCGATTCATTGTTCCGCTTGATGATTCCCACCACATCGAAGCGCACTTCGTTGGTTAATTTTTTCTGTTCGAGATAAAGGTTGGCGGCACGGATCAATTTTCCCTGTTTCGTCTTGTTCACAAACATCTCCGGTTCCCCGAATGCATCCGACCCGCGCGTTTTCACTTCCACAATCACCAATTCATTGCCGTCCATCGCAACAATGTCAATTTCGAGATGAAGGGATTTCCAATTGAGATCGCGGATTTCAAAACCTTTCCCGCGCAAATAACGCATGGCGGCTTCCTCTCCCCATTTTCCCGTTTTCTGATTTTGTGTTTGTGGCATGTTGAATTGGTGACAAGGGCAAGTGACAAGAGCAATTATGACTTTATCTGCGAAATGATTATCACACCTGTCACCTGTCTCTTGTCACCTGCCACTTTATTTTTCGGCGAATCTAAGAACACATTGGCACGGTATTCGTTTGTAAATAACTAAAGTGCTGCATCAATGGGATGTTTGTGAATTACTTTCCAGTCACTTGCCTCTTGCCACCTGCCACTTTTCCTTAACTTCATCTCCTAAACCACAAAAAAATGCTGCGCAAAATCGCCCTTCTGCTCATCCTTTTTACAGGATCTGCATTACTATCCTCGGCACAGAATTTCGGGGGTATCATTGAATTCAAAAAACAAACCGGCAAGGACATTTCCAATTACGTTTATTATGTGAAAGGCGACAAGGTGCGGATTGATGAATTCACCGCCGGCACAAGAACAATTTCCGGAACTTTCATTGTGGACACAAAAGCGGGAACAATGATCTTCCTTGATCCGGACAGGAAATTATGGGGCTCACGTGCACAAAAAGGATTGCCGGTGGCTGCTGCAGGTTGTGTGGTTACGTCAACAAAAGAAATGAAGGAAATGTTCGGTTACAAATGCACGGAGCAGGTTGTGAAAAATGTAACCGACAGCACACAAATCAGTTATTACATTGCACCGGGAAAATTCACCTTTTTCACTCCCATGATGAAATTGCTGAATCGCCAGGAAAAACTTTCCACCTACTTTTTTGCACTCACACTCAAGGACGGTTACATGCCTTTGCTTGCCATTGAAAAGAATTTGAATGGAGTCGAAAAGGGGAGATTGGAAGTAACCCGTCTCGAAGAGAAAATGCTTGATGATGGAATGTTCAGCATTCCGAAAGATTATACCGAAGTGAAATGATGATGATTTTGAGTTAACAATAATCCGATTCATTTTTTTTATTTTCGCCATTCCCCAAAAACAAATATCATGTCAACAAAAATCAAATTCCTGTTTTCAGTTTTCACTGCACTCACGGTCATTTCTTCTGCACAGAATTTCGGTGGTGTAATCAATTTCAAAAAACAATCGGGAACGGTTCCCACCAACTGCACCTATTACGTAAAAGGCGACAAGGTCCGTTTTGACGAATACAAACCGGGAACAAAAACACTCGCGGAAAGTTTTATCATGGACATAAAAGCGGGCACGATGATTTACATGGATCCCGCACGCAAACTTTTCGGAACACAAAAACAGTCGGGCAACAGCATTGCCGCAGCAGGATGCATGGTTACGACAACCAAGGACATGAAAGATTTTCTCACTTACAAATGCACCGAACAGCTTGTAAAAAATGTAGGTGACAGTACACAAATCGATTTTTTGATTGCTCCCGGAAAATTTGCGTTTTTCATGCCGATGCTGAAAATGATCAACAGCCGCGAAAAATTTTCCACCTATTATTTGGCCATGACGAATCCTGACGGTTCCATGCCTGTGCTTGCCATCATGAAAGATTTGAAAGGTGTTGAAAAGGAAAGAATGGAAGTGACAAAAATCGAATCGAAAGTTGTGACGGATGATGTGTTCAATGTCCCGGCCGATTATACGGAGCAGAAATGAGCCGCTGATTTTTTCAGATGAAAAATGAATCCCGGACTTTAAAAGAGTTCGGGATTTTTCATTCAGGGAAATATTATTTCTGAAATTTTTTCTCCCACATCCAGCTTCACTTTTTTTCCCAGCGGCAACGCGTAATTTTTCATGTCATGTCCGGCGGGAAATCCGTAACACACGGGAAAATCATATTCCGCAACATGCTCGGCAATGATCTGTTCTGCATTTTTTCCGAAAGGGATGGCATTGTCTTTCATCTCGTTCATTCCACCGATGATCAAGCCTTTTATTCCCGCAAATTTTCCCGCACGTTTCAAACTCAAGATCATCCTGTCGATGTGATAAAGGTATTCGTCAAGATCTTCGAGAAACAATATTTTCCCATTCGTGTCAATGTCCGAAATGGAATTTTGTAGGGCGTAAAGCAAGGAAAGATTTCCTCCCACCAATTGCCCTTCCGCAATTCCGATACGGTTTTTTTCCTGCAATTTATTTTCCGATTTGTAAGCAAGCGGTTCTCCGAACAAAACCATGCGCAACGTTTCCGTCGAATATTCATCCTTCAGGAAATTGATCGGCATGGTTGCATGCAACGTCGCAGTGTGAAAATTCCGGTGAATGTGCGAATGCAAAACGGTAATGTCGCTGTAACCTATGATCCATTTCGGATTTTTTTCGAATTCGGAAAAATCCAGACTGTCAATGATGCGCAACGTGCCGTAACCTCCCCTTCCGCTGATCACCGCTTTTATATTCGGGTCATCCAAAAAATCCTGCAAATCTTCCGTGCGTTGCAGATCGGTTCCGGAATATTGGTTGCATTCGTCGAACAGGTTTTTCCCGAGCACCACAAACAATCCCCAACTTTCCAGTATCCTTATCGCCGCTTCCATTTCAGCGCGAGAAACTTTTCTTGCCGTTGCACAAATCCCGATGGTGTCACCGGATTTCAGGAATGGCGGGGAATTGATTTCGTGCGGTTTCATTACCTTTGGGCTCTTTTTACACTGTAAACATACAACTCATCTCCCGATTTTTTTCGGATTTATGCAAACACCAAAACGATATACCGTTACAGCTGCGTTGATTTATGCGAATGGCCCGATTCACATCGGTCATTTGGCAGGATGTTACTTGCCGTCCGACATTTATGTCCGTTTCCTGCGCGCAAAAGGGGAAGATGTTTTGTTTGTGAGCGGAACCGATGAACACGGAGTTCCGATTACCATTCGCGCACAGAAAGAAGGATTGACACCGCAGGAAGTGGTCGATAAATATTATGGAATAATAAAAAACGCTTTTCAGGATTTCGGAATCGAGTTCGACATTTATTCGCGCACTAGCCGACCGATCCATCATAAGGTTGCCGGCGATTTTTTCAAGACACTTTATGACAAGAAAATATTTACCGAAAAAGTAACGGAAGAATATTACGACGAAACCGCAAAACGTTTTTTGTCCGACAGACTGATTGTCGGCACATGTCCGAATTGCAAAAATGAAAATGCTTACGGTGATCAGTGTGAAAAATGCGGTTCATCGCTTTCTCCCGATGAACTGATCAATCCGCATTCGATGCTTTCCGGTTCTCCGCTCATAAAAAAACCGACCAACAATTGGTTTCTCCCACTCGATAAATTACAACCGCAATTGCAAAAGTACATTGACAGTCACAAGGAATGGAAAGCGAATGTGTTGGGTCAATGCCAATCGTGGTTGTTGCAGGGATTGCATCCGCGTGCGATGACGCGCGATCTGGATTGGGGCGTAAAGGTTCCGTTGCCGAATGCGGAGGGAAAAGTTTTGTATGTGTGGTTTGATGCACCGATCGGTTACATCACGGCAAGCAAGGAATGGTTTGAACAACCCGAAACAAGAAATACGCTTACCTACGCAGGCAAACCGAAATCGGACAATTGGGAAACCTATTGGAAAAGCAACGACACCAAACTCGTTCATTTCATCGGCAAGGACAATATTGTTTTTCACTGTTTGATTTTTCCGGCGATGTTGATGGCGCACGGGGGTTACATTCTTCCCGACAATGTCCCGGCAAATGAATTCCTGAATCTTGAAAAGGAAAAAATTTCCACCTCGAGAAACTGGGCGATCTGGTTGCATGAATATTTGCAGGAAATGCCGGGCAAGCAGGATGAGTTGCGTTATGTGCTCACTGCCATTTCTCCCGAAACCAGCGACAGCGATTTTCTTTGGTCCGATTATGAAGCGCGTGTGAACAATGAACTTGCTGCAGTGTTCAGCAATTTTGTTCACCGTACAATGGTATTGACACAAAAGAATTTCGGTGGAAAAGTTCCCGAAGTGAAACAATACACGAAAGAGGATTTGCACACACTCGAGGAAATTTCAAAATTCCCCGAGCGCATCGGAACTGCCATCGAGAATTACCGTTTCCGCGAAGCGCAACAGGAGATGATGAATCTTGCGCGCGTAGGGAATAAATATCTGTCGGACAATGAACCGTGGAAAAATCCGGATCTGGAACGGGTGAAAACGATCTTGAACATTTCACTTCAGATTTGTGCGAATCTCAGTATCCTTTGTCAGCCGTTTCTTCCTTTCACTTCGGAAAAACTCCGTCGCATGCTCAACATCGGCGTGATGGGTTGGGCGAATGCGAGCAACACGAATCTGCTTCCGACAGGACACAAATTGAATGAACCGGTGATGCTGTTTGCAAAAGTGGATCCCGAGTTGTTGAAATTCCAATTGAATAAACTTGCCACCATTAAAAAAATGCAAGAAGAAGAAAATTCAAAATCGGAAATCGGAAATCGGAAATCGGAAATTCCTCCACAAAAAGACATCATCACCTTCGATGATTTTTCCAAGATGGACATCCGCATCGGCACCATCATCGCGGCGGAAAAAATGCCGAAAAGCGATAAGCTTTTGAAATTGACAGTCGACACGGGCATCGATCAACGTACGGTGTTGAGCGGCATTGCAAAATATTATTCCCCTGAAAACATCATTGGTCAGCAGGTAACGATATTGGTCAATCTCGCTCCCCGGAAAATGATGAACATCGAATCGAACGGCATGATCCTGATGGCGGAAAATGAAAAAGGCGAATTGGCTTTTGTATTGCCGAATAAGGAAGGGATCAATAATGGAAGTACAGTGAAATGATTTTAAATCCCGAATTCGTAATTTTGGATTCAGGATTTTTGGTTTCGTAGTTCAATGGATAGAATAGAAGTTTCCTAAACTTTTGATGCAGGTTCGATTCCCGCCGAGACCACTGAGTTAAATAGAGTTAAGCTATACAACACCTATTAAATAAGACTTCCTGAGATAATTGGAAAGTCTTTTTTGTTTTTACATACAGTTTTAACAACGATTGCTAAGTATTGAGATTCAATGATTGCCATTGATTGAGGACTCAATTTTTGAATTCTTTATATATGATTATCCGTAGAAACATTTTTCAATTCGAATCCTTCCTACAATCATAGAATTAAATTCCACCAATCTTTCAGCAGGAATCCAA
>CAYMZV010000220.1:0-7497 GCA_964394965.1 uncultured Chryseobacterium sp. | reverse complement strand
ACATTATCAGCTGACCAATCTCCAACCGGAAAAAATCGATCTCCGCTTTTTCCGTCTTGGATATGCTACAAGGGAAATTTCAGTTGACTTGAGTGATGGAAAAAACAAAACGGTAAACATCTTTTTGGTTGCGAGTACAATCAGCCTGACGGAAGTGACCGTTTCGCAGAAAAAGGATATTGGCCAATCGCTTTCCACCATCAGTCAAATGGATATGGTTTTGCGTCCGACAAATTCTGCGCAGGATCTATTGCGTTTGGTTCCCGGACTTTTCATTGCGCAACATGCCGGTGGAGGAAAAGCGGAACAGATTTTTTTGCGCGGTTTTGATGCCGATCACGGAACCGATTTTGCCGTTTTTCTGGATGGCATGCCTGTGAATATGGTTTCGCATGCACACGGACAGGGTTACGCGGATTTTCATTTCGTGATTCCGGAAACCGTGGATGCGTTGCATGTCGATAAAGGTCCTTACTCGGCGAGATTCGGTGATTTTGATACATCGGGCGCCGGGGAATTCCTGACGAAAAATTCCATCAGCAAAAATGAAATCAAATTGGAATATGGCATGTTCGATACCTATCGCGCGTTGGTGATGTTGAAATTGCCGGAGAACAAACATTTCATCAAGGGAAAAAATGAAAACGCCTACATCGCAGGTGAATATTATTTTTCCAATTCCTATTTTGAAAATCACCAACATTTCAACCGTTACAATGTTTTCGGAAAATATTCCGTCGACTTGAACGCGCACAATTCACTTTCATTCAGCGGATCCACTTTCAGTTCCGGCTGGAATGCTTCGGGTCAGATTCCGGAAAGAGCCGTGAAGGAAGGATTGATTTCACGATTCGGAAGTCTGGACAATTCGGAAGGCGGAACAACTTCCAGGACAAATGCAAATCTGTTATTGACCACCAACACCGAAAAGGGCGGCACATTCAAAAACCAATTCTATTATTCCCATTACCGTTTCAACCTTTACTCCGATTTCACATTTTTCCTGCACGACAGCATCAATGGAGACCAGATCAATCAAACGGAACATGGCAGGAATATTTACGGATACAATGGAACGTTCGAAAAATATTCCAGCTTCGGTACAAAAGAATTGAAAACACTTGTTGGAATCGGCACACGAATGGATGAGGGGGAAATTTCACTGAAGCATACGGTGAGAAGGGAATACCTGAACACGATTGTTGACGGAAAATTATTTCAGGACAACAGTTTTGCGTACATCGATGAAACATTGAAACTGAATGAAAAATTTTCTGTCAATGCCGGAGTGCGAATGGATTATTTTCTTTTCGGTTTCAACAATTATCTCGACGATACCTTATCGGGGCAAACGGCAAAACACCGTGTGAGTCCGAAGCTCAGTTTTTATTACACACCCAATTCTTCCTTGCAATTTTACATCCGCAGTGGAATCGGCTTTCATTCCAATGATGCACGTTCGGTTGTTGCCAATCCTACCGCCAACAGTCTTCCGCGCGCATACGGTTATGAAACGGGAAGTACATTCAAGGCAGGAAAAAAAGTTCTCATCAACATTGCCTTGTGGGGACTCGACCTTGAAAATGAATTGGTGTATGATGGTGATGATGGCGTTGTGGAAATCAGCGGAGCGACACGGAGATTGGGTGCCGACTTGAGTTGCCGATGGGAAATAACACATTTGTTTTTTGCCGATGCCGATCTCAATTACAGTCATGGCCGTTACAGGGATTTGCCTGAAGGGGAAAATTTCATTGCTCTCGCGCCCTCACTGACAAGTACGGGAGGCATTACCCTGAAACAGGAAAATGGTTTCAGTGCAAGTCTGCGTTACCGTTACATCGATTCACGTCCGGCGAATGAAACCAATACGGTTGTGGCGCAGGGTTATTTTTTGCTAGATGCAATTGTTTCGTATCACATCAAGCGTTTCGAATTCGGTTTGTCGGCGCAGAATCTCCTGAACAGCAAATGGGATGAAGCGCAATTCGATACGGAAAGCAAATTGAAAAACGAAACAATGCCGGTTGACGAAATTCATTTCACTCCGGGCACTCCTTTTTTTCTTAAAGGAAGCATAACCTATCTGTTCTGAAGAATTCCATTGGATGGCTTTACCTTGAAAAATAAATTTCAAGCCGTTGTCCGATTCCATCCATCTCATTCGTTATACATAAAAACAAAACAAAATGACAAAAACGATCACACAGAAAGTGGTGTTCAAGAATACCACAGCCAAACAGCTTTACGATCTCTACATGGATCCCAAGAAACATTCCATTGTAACGGGAGGTGTTGCAAAAATTGCAGCGAAGGAAGGCGCGAAATATTCCGTTCATGCCGGTTACATCACCGGAAAAAACCTTCAGCTGGTGAAAGACAAGATGATTGTGCAAACGTGGAGAACACAGGAATGGGCAAAGGACGATTTGGATTCCACTTTCTCGATCAAGCTGGAACCGAAAGGGAAAGATGTTGTTTTGCAAATGGTGCATGCACATATTCCGGAAAAACATGTGGCCGGAATCAAGAAAGGATGGGATACCTATTACTGGAAACCCTGGAAAAATTATCTCGCCGGCAAAACCGTTGTTGCACCGAAAATGTAGTTCACTTCACCGGGTTTTCAATCCCGACATTAGCCGCTTTCATTCAGTAATTCCTGAATGAGGCGGCTTTTTCATTGGGAAACCATTTATTTTCGCCTCCCGATCCCTATTTCATGACCAATCAACACTTCAAATTCAAAGCGGTATTACCCTTCCCGTTACCCTGCTTTTTTTGAAAGTTATTTCCCCAACCGATTTACACTTGTCGATTTTGAGTTATCTTTCATTGGCAAAATAACTCTCGGCATGAAAAACAAATACTTCGCAATAACTTTTCTTCTCTGCAATTTTTTCGCGTTATCCAATTCATTCGCGCAAGCCCCTGCATGGACGTGGGCGAAAAGTGCGGGAGGGAATTATTATGACGAAGGAAGTGCGGTGACAACCGATAATTCCGGCAATGTTTACAGTGTCGGATATTTTTACAACGACACGATTGTTTTCGGTGTTGACACTTTCCGGAATGTCGGACAGAATGATTTGTTTTTGGTCAAGTACAATTCATCTGGAAATATACTTTGGGCAAAACACGCCGGCGGAACAGGCGATGATTATGCAAGTGCGGTAACGACAGATTTGTACGGAAATATTTATGTTGTCGGCTGGTATTCGAGTCCCACAATTGTTTTCGGTTCAACTGTTCTCACGGATACGATTGTCGGCTTGCCCGATATTTTCATTGTCAAATACAATCCGAATGGGAATGTGATCTGGGCGAGAAAAGAAGGCGGAACCGATTACGATATTGCAAATGGTGTAGTGACGGATCCGACCAATGGACAGGTTTATCTTGCAGGCGCCTATTACAATTCGAGCATCACAGTGGGCACAACCACACTTGCCAATAATGGTTTGTACGACGAGTTGCTGGTCAAATATGATACGGCCGGAAATCCGTTGTGGGCAAAAAGTTCGGGAGGCACATTGAATGATCTTGGAAATGCAATTGCACTCGACAATTCCGGAAATGTTTATGTGGATGGAGGATTCGCAAGTTCATCGATGACTTTCGGTACAACAACATTGACAAATGTCGCAGCCGGAGAGCCTGACATTTTCATTGTGAAATATGATTCCGCAGGCAATGTGCTTTGGGCAAGAAGCGACGGAGGAATCGACAACGATCACGCGGTGGCATGCGCGACGGATGCGTGGGGAAATGTTTTTGCAGCGGGGCATTATCACAGCACCGGATTTACATTCGGCACAAGTACATTGACTAATGGAGGAATGGGTGATGTATTCATTTTGAAATATGATTCTGTTGGAAATGCATTGTGGGGAAAAAGCGCCGGAGGAATGGATATGGATTTCGGATATTCGGTTGCCGTTGATGCGTCGGGCAATTCCTATTTTGCGGGAATGTTCATGAGTCCCACAATCACATTCGGCACAACCACATTGACAAATGCGTCCATGAATCAGGATATGTTTTTGGTGAAATACGATTCCACCGGAAATGAAATCTGGGCCATCGGCGAAGGCGGAATGGGTGACGATTACATCGATTGCGTAACGACAGACAACGCCGGCGATTTATATGTGTCGGGAGATATCGGAAGCACTTCGCTTCAATTGGGTTCAAGTACATTGACAAATGCCGACACTTCCGGAAGTACAACCGATGTTTTTGTCGGCAAGTTGGACGTGGTGACGGGAGCGAATGAATGGAGTGCGGATAAAAACTTTTCCATTTATCCGAATCCCTCGAATGGAATATTTACAATCAGCGGTGACAAGTGGCAAATGACAGGTGGCAGGTTGGAAATTTATAATGCATTGGGAGAAAAAGTTTTTGAAAAGGAAAATGTGAGCGGGAACACTTGTGAAATAAATATCGGCAACCTCTCCGATGGAATTTATTTCCTGAAAATGATTTCTGAGGGAAAAATTTACGAGGGGAAAATTGTGAAAGAATGATTTTATGTTCAGAATAACAATTGCCTGTTTTCTTTTTTCACTTTCCTTTTTGGTTCTCTTTCGGGCGCCGACAAATTTTTTCTGGCGGGTATCGGTGGCCATTACCGAATTCCCTTACATTTTCATGTTCGCCTCTCTTCTGCTTTTCATTTCCTGTTTTTGGGCGAACAACTACAAACTCGTTTCATTATCGATAAGCGGAATCGCATTTTTGATTTTTTGTTTTCCGATTGTCAGAGCCTATCAACGCGGATCAAACCTTTCGGAGGAATTGGCAAAAATATTTCCCTCTGGAAAAACCACATCGCAGTTGGAAAAACCGTTCAGCTTTTTCAAGATGTTTTCGGGAATCGGAATCAGGGAAGTTGTTCCGCAGAATTTCATTTACAAACCATTGCCCGGAAATAATCTCTCGCTCGATTTTTATCCTTCATCAACAACAAAAAAATCACCTTGCGTCATTGTCATCCACGGGGGCTCTTGGTCGGAAGGCGACCTGAAACAATTGCCCGATCTCAATTCCTATCTCGCCGACAGGGGATACAATGTGGCTTCCATCGATTACCGTCTTGCGCCAACTTATAAAAGTCCTGCGCCGGTGGAAGACACAAAAGATGCGATCCGTTATCTCTGTGAAAATTCCGAAAGACTGAATATCGATACCAACAATCTTGTTTTGCTGGGCCGTTCCGCCGGCGGACAAATTGCACTGGTTGCCGCTTACAGTTTTCATGATCCGAAAATCAAGGGTGTGATTTCCTATTATGCACCAGCGGACATGGTGTGGGGCGCAAAGATCAAAGGCAATCCGTGGGTGCTGAATACGGATAAGGTTTTTGCCGATTATCTCGGAGGAAGTCTGGAAGAATTTCCAAAAAAATATGACGAGAGCTCAGCTTGCGAATATGTCAACGCGAATTCAACACCGACACTTCTCATTCACGGTGCGATTGATGCGATGGTTGCATTCGAACACAGTGTGCGTCTGCAAAAAAAACTGAATGAATTCCACGTGAAAAATTATTTTCTGGATTTGCCCAATGCAACCCACGGTTGCGATTATAACATCAATGGTCCGAGCGGACAGCTGAGTACGTTTGCGGTGGAAAGATTCATTGCGAGTGTGGTTGGCAAATAGGATTGTGAGTGTTAACACAAAAGCACAAAAACGAAACGAGAGCACTAGGTACTACTCAATAATTATTTTTTGTGTGAACGATGTTTGCTCCGTTCTCACAGTGACAAAATAAATTCCACTGGACTGTCCCGACAAATCAATTGTGACTGTTGGGGAATTTATCATTGATTGGTAAACGACTTCCCCAAGTGTGTTGCAAACAAGAACCCTTCCGTTCGTGATTCTTGAATTCAAATTGAAAATCCCGTTGGAGGGATTCGGATAAATGGAAATGGATTCCCCATTGTTGAATTCATTTACCGATTGCGGAGTGCAATTGTATTTGGCGACAAAAACATTGGTGCCTCCAGTGAGTTTCAGGCTATCGGCACCCACGGCAAAAGAATCGATTTGGAAATGACTTCCCACGTACGCATTCCCATACGCATCGGCACTTATGCCGGACTGCGAAGCGCCACCGCTTGCAAGTGCGGAAGCGCAAAGTATATTCCCGTTCGGATCGTATTTGACAATGAATGATGGATCACATTGCCAAGGCGAACAAGTCGACATCGGAGCATTGAGTACTGTGGAATTGAACGAGATGCTGGAACACGAAAATGATCCGGTGACGTAAGCATTACCCGTTTTATCTGCGCTGATGGAATAACCGACATCGTCACTGTTGCACATTCCCCCTCCGCGTCTGGCCCAAAGCGGATTTCCATTCGCATCATATTTCGCGATGAATGCATCATTGGAATTTCCCAATGAATCCCGATTGATGAGTGTGGTGGAACCGAAAGTAATCGTGGCACTATAAAAATAGCCTGTAATAAAAGCATTGCCACTTGTATCGGCACTCACGGATAAAGCTGCATCATCATCCGTTCCTGCGCGCTGTACCCAAATCACATTTCCATTCGCATCGTACTTGGTGAGAAATATGCAGTAACCCCAACCCTGATTTGTGAGTGTGTCTGTCCCGAACGCGATTGAAGTGCTTGTAAAGGATCCTGTAGCAAATACATTTCCCGCTGCATCGGCACTTACCGAATAACCGTTATCGATGCCCATGCCTCCTGCGCTTTTCGCCCAGAGAACATTTCCATTCGTATCATATTTCGCAATGAAAATATCGGTATTGTTTATGGATGGATTGACATTGACAAGAGTGTCCACGCCAAAAATGATCGATGGACTCAAAAAGCGTCCCGTTACAATTGCATTGCCGTTTGCATCGGCACTTATTCCATAACCATCATCAATGTTTGTTCCACCAACCCTTTTTGCCCACAACACATTTCCATTCAAATCATATTTCGCAATGAAAATGTCATCCGTATTTCCTGTCGGGTCGGCATTGAAAAGTGTGGTGGAACCGAAAGAGATGCTGGGACTCAGAAAACTTCCTGTTACAAATACATTTCCACTTGCATCGGCACTTACCGAATAACTGACATCATCCCTTGTTCCGCCTGCACTTTCCGCCCACAATGCATTTCCATTCAAATCGTATTTTGCAATGAAGATTTCTGCATCTCCGCTATTCGTGAGTGTTGAGGAACCGAAGGTTATCGTTGGTGTGAAATACCATCCTGTTACCAAAACATTTCCAGCGGCGTCTGTGCTGATGGAAGTGGTTTTGCCGCCGTCACTTGCGCCAACGGTTGTTTTTGCCCAAAGCCAATTATTCGTTTGGCTGAAAAGATTGGCAGAACAGCAAAAGAAAAACAGAAACAGTAAGTGGGATTTTGTTTTCAAGCGGTTGGTGATTCGGTAAGGATTTTATCTGTGAAATTTTTCGCCCGATAATCATCTCTTTTTAATTGCTGTCGAAATCAAAAAAGA
>CAYMZV010000219.1:0-7516 GCA_964394965.1 uncultured Chryseobacterium sp. | reverse complement strand
GCTTTTCAAATGGGGCAATATCCGGCCGTGTCTGCAAATTCAAAATCCAAAGAATCCCAGCGAACGATGCGACAAAAAATTTCAACACGACAGTTTATTGGAAAACAATTTATGATACCAGTTATACAACCGAACAGGAAAGATATTTGGCAAAGTCGGATACTGCCGTTCAGAATGTTGTTGATCAAATTGCAAAAGTCCATTCGGCCACAAATTCCGAAGGTCCAAAAACCACATTCAATTTCACACTCCCGGCCAATACTATTTCATGGAGCTATTATATCGGTGTCGGTCAGGAAGGACAGCAGGCTTTTGCCAATGCCGCAGCAAATCTTTCCAAAACCGCAGGACCGATTTTAATGGACTTGCCGGGTTACGGACCGTTGGCCGCTTTGGCACTTGGATCCGTTTCGTTTCTCGCCTCCATTCAGACGGGTGACAATGTCAATTATTATCTGGTACCGGGAAGCGCAAATTCAAATGCATTCATGACAGGGCAACAATTCAATTATTTAAAACAAGCCAACGTAATCAATGATTTTTACAAGATGGCACCCGTGCAAGGTGATTTATTTTTCTGCTTTTACAATGACAACGCGGTTGAAGGAATTGACGTAACTGTTAAAGTGACTGCGATTACCGTGACACAAGTTTGGGCAACACGAAATGTCCGGAAGATGAATGTTGCAACACATCAAGAAGCTTATTTGAAGAATTAATTCCCCCTACACGTTTGCGCGGGTGCCTCGAAAGGGGTGCCCGTTTTTTTATTCATTTTTCAAACCACCACCTTTCTCAATTTCGTTTTCCGCTTCAAGTACCACCTCACCAATTCATCCGCATCCGGATAATACACCCTGCGTTTCACATACGATTTCAATTCCTCCGCCGAAGAAATCGTTTCGCTCTTGTCCACATAGCCATATCCTGCATAATGCCCATCCTCAATCAAAACCAGGCTTTGCTCATCATCATGCCTTCCCTTGTCGAAAAGAATGAAATTCTTGTCGCGGAACAAATATTCATCAAGGATTTTTTTCGCGCGGAAATTATATTCTTCCACGGTCTCTTCTCCGCAACAGATACCATTGCAACTTTTAATTTGTCTCTGGAAACAGGCTCCCTCCTCTTCGTTCAATCCGCAATGTGTCAGACAGAGCGCGTACTCGTCTATCCAAGCATTGAGGCGCTCGCGTGCCGAAATGTAATTGGCAAATGAAACAATTGACTTTTCGGATTCCTCCCTTGCAACGATCTTGAAATTGATGATTCCATTTCCATTCTCGAACCAATCAATGCTGTGCGTAAAAACACTTTGTCGCCGTGCACGATTGAAAGTTGTCTTGTGTTTTTTTATCTCTTCCGATTCAAACAAAAGCGCAATCAGTTCACTTCCCGTTTTTACATGATCGACATCGTACAATTCATTCAGCATTTTCCGTGCCTTGCTTTCCTTGTTGTTGAAATGCGAGATCGCTCGCGCACGCATGTTGTTGCTTTTCCCAATGTAAATGATGTTGCCTTCCTTGTCGCGGAAATAATAAACACCGGTTTCCTCCGGCAATTTTTTCAGCACATGCAATTTTATCTTGTCGATGCGGGTGGTATTCAGTTCGGAAAGATCCTGACGCCGATACGTTGAATGTTCGCTTTTTTTCTGGAGGAGAATGTCAAACAGTTTCGCCGTTGCCTCCGCATCACCTGCTGCACGGTGCCTTCCCTCAATTTCTATTCCCAACGAATCGCACAATTTTCCAAGACTGTAGGAAATCCTTTTCGGCAATAATTTCCTGCTCAAGCGAACCGTGCAGAGTTTTTCCCGCTTCCATTTATAACCGAGCGACTTGAATTCTGCGTGAATGAAATTGTAATCGAAATTCACGTTGTGTGCGACGAAAATATTTCCCTCCGTCATCTCCACTATTTTTTTGGCCACTTCAAAAAATTTCGGAGCCTTCTCCACCATCTCATCCGTAATGCCCGTCATGCGCGAAATCATGTGTGGAATCCTCTTCTCCGGATTGATGAGCGTTGAAAATTTGTCCACCACCGTCAATCCATCATGCACAAGAATGCAAATCTCCGTGATCCTGTCGCGCTCCGGACTTCCTCCTGTGGTTTCTATATCGACAATGGCGAACAAAATGGGTTCGGAATTTGGGTGTTGGGTTCGAAGGCAAAAAATTAACATTGTAAAGATAAAGCACGATCAGCCCATCTCCGAACCCGAAACGCCACACTCCGAACTAAATCCTTATTTTTGCCTCTCACTGAAGGAATTTCTTCGTGACAAAACATACTCCTGTGGCAAAATATTCTTCCAAAGAAATCCATAAGATTTTCGACAGTTTTTCAAATCTCCGCGTACTCATCATCGGCGATGTGATGATTGACAATTATGTGTGGGGAAAAGTTTCCAGGATTTCCCCCGAAGCTCCGGTTCCGGTTGTTTCCGTTATGCGGAAAGAGCAACGCCTCGGTGGAGCGGCCAATGTGGCATTGAATGTTCAGGCGCTCGGTGCCATTCCCATTCTCTGTTCCGTCATCGGTCCCGATCGCGATGGAAAACATTTTCTCGAATTGATGGAGGAACAAAAACTCGCCCCGAAAGGAATACTGAAAAGCCGCGACCGAATTACAACGGTGAAAACCCGCGTGATCGGAAACAATCATCACCTCATTCGTGTCGATGAAGAAATCGATTCCGACATTACCAATGAGGAAACCGATCTTTTTCTCCAACGCATTTCCTATCTCGTCGACACGCAAAAAATCGACGTGATTATTTTTGAGGATTATGACAAGGGACTGATCACCGAACCGCTCATACGTGAAGTGGTGAAACACGCGCGCAAATTGAAAGTCCCTGTGGTGGTTGATCCGAAGAAAAAACATTTCATGAATTATCAGGGCGCGACATTGTTCAAACCCAATCTGAAAGAATTGAAAGAAGGATTGAAAAATGATTTCGATCACAGCAGCGAAAAGGAATTGTCGAAAGCCGTGGATCAGCTGAAATCAAAATTGAAAATCGATCTCGCACTCATCACGTTATCCGAGCATGGCATCTATGTGCACGGACGGCATGTGAAAAAACGTTTGCCTGCGCATTACAGGAATATTTCCGATGTGTCGGGCGCCGGCGATACGGTTGTAAGTGTTGCAGCGCTTTGCCTTGCCGCAGGATTGAAACCGGAAATGATTGCAGAAATTTCAAACATTGCAGGTGGATTGGTTTGTGAAAGTGTGGGGGTTGTTCCGATTGACAAGGATCAACTGCTGGAGGAAGTGATCAGTTTGCTTTGCAAGAAGTGATGGGTCGAGATTCAAGACACAAGATTTTAGAAATCCATGAGTGACCGGGAGAAATATTCTTTGGTGATAAAAACTCCGGTTGGGTTGATTGAGATTTCGTCAACCGATGATTTCATCTCTTCCATTTTATTTTTTGACGAAGATCCGAATTCCACTACTGAAAAAATTCCACAACTGATTCTGGATGCGGAAAGGCAATTTCAGGAATATTTTTCCGGTGAAAGAAAAATTTTCGACTTGCCGATTCAGCAAACGGGAACGGATTTCCAACAGACCGTTTGGAAAGAATTGCAGAATATTCCGTTCGGCGAAACCATATCCTACCTCGAACTTTCAAGAAGAATCGGTGACGTGAAATCGATCCGTGCGGCGGGAACCGCCAATGGCAAAAACAAACTCAACATCATCGTTCCCTGTCACCGTGTAATCGGAAGCGATGGAAGCCTGACCGGCTATGGCGGAGGATTGCACCGCAAGGAATTCCTGCTTCGCCACGAAGGAAGTTGGCCGGTGGGAAAACAGATTTCCCTATTTTAAATCCGATAACTTTTTCTTTGCCTAACTTAGTGACATGAGAAAATTTTCATTCCTGATTTTTATCCTGTGCGCTTCGCTTTGCATTACATCCTGGATGGGCACGGCGAAAAAGAAAAAAGGGAAAAAAACATTTACGGTTACGGGAACGATCATGCAAACGACAAGTTACTGCGGCGGTGCGCAACCTTCGCCCGATATGCTTGCACGATGCAATACACCGATGGGAATTCCCAATGGAAAACTGTTTGTGAAAAAAGGAACGATGAACAAGGAGCGAGCAAGCCTTATTGACTCCATTCGTGCCGACGCAAATGGAAAATTTTCGATTCAACTTCCCGCAGGAAATTATTGCCTGGTTGAAGATTGGAAAGCGAAACCGTTTGACCTTCCGTTGAACAATGAATTCCAAACAGTGGATTCCATTTGTTACAGGAATATGTATGATGCTTGCGACTATGAATTGAACATCACCGATAAAAACATTGACAGTGTAAAAATCGTTTTTCACCGTAGCTGTTTTTACAATCGGCCTTGCATTTCCTATCACGGGCCGCTTCCTCCCATGGCGGTTCCGCATCAGGAGAAAAATAAAATCGGCGAATGAAAAAGCGGCAGAAGGCAGTGAAGATTTTGGCATGAGTTCGGGAAAATGAAATGTATCTTTTATTTTTGTTGACGTTATAAAACAAAAAACACCATGAAAAAACCGCTCACGCTTTTGCTTTTGCTCGTTGGAGGATTCCTATTCGGACAAACCGATTACACGACCATTCCACTCAAGACAACTGCCGATTGCAAGGCGGCGGAACCTGCAGTGCTTGTTGCCGCAAATTTCATTTTGGGAAAACCGCTCAATGATAAAGATGTAAAAGATCCGGAAGCATTCGTCCTGACTTGGATGACGAATACCGAATACAGTTTTATGGTTGACAATAAAATCAGCAAGCTGGAAAAGGGAAACAAGAATTTACTGTTTGTGTATATGTCCTGTCAGGCGAAATATCTTCTTGAAAACGTGGACAAGGCGAAAGACCAGAATGCGATTGCCGTAGGTGCCTATTCACTGCTCGCCGATTATGTTTCGAATGCAGCGAATGGCGTGAAGATGAACAAGGATATCCAGAAGTTGATCGACGCCAAGAAAAACGGAAAAATCCAAGAGTGGTTGGATCAGAAATAGTGTTGATCGTAATAAAGTGCGAATCGATAATGCGCAGATGATCGGAAGTTGTCCAATGAGAATGGGATTCTTTTCCCTTATCGTTTTATTTTCCGTACTGACTTTATTTTCCGCTTCGTGTTCCCGTTCAAATGAGCATCGAAAAAGCGAAAAGGTTCACATCAGTGGAATCATTTACCGTTCGTATAACAAGAGCGTTAAAATGGATACTCAATACACTTGCATCAACGATAAATTCTATGTGCGAATTTCAAATGTGAACAAAAACAATTCGGCCGATTCGATCATCACCGACAGCACCGGAAAATTTTCGGTTGAACTTGAAAAGGGAAATTATTGTTTTGTTGAAGGCTGGAAAAATGCTCCTCTCCAAATGCCCAAGGATTCTCCGAATGAAAAATGGGATACCGCTTGTTACAGGAGTTATTATGATGAATGTGATTTTTCACTCGACGCAACAAAAGACACCGACAATATCCGGCTCTGTTATTTTACACCCTGGCCCGGATACATGCCTTGCCTTAAATTCTCAAGATGATTTTTTCATTTGTCACCGGCCCCTTGTCACTTGCCACCCTTTCAAACTAATTCATCAGTTTCCACAACTCATCTTTCAACTGCTGCAGATTTTTTCCGGAGTGTGAAGAGAAAATCACATAAGGGATCTTGAACTTCTTTGTGAATTTTTTGTCCACCTCTTTTTTCAGCGCTTCATACAATTCATCGTCGAGCATATCCGCTTTTGAAATGCCGAGCATCCTTCCCTTGTCGAGTAATTCCGGATTGTACTTTTCCAATTCGTTCAACAATACTTTATAATCCGCAACAATGTCATTGCTGTCGGCGGGAATCATGAACAGCAAAATGGAATTGCGCTCGATGTGACGGAGAAAACGTACACCCAATCCTTTTCCCTCTGCAGCACCTTCAATGATTCCGGGAATGTCGGCCATTACAAATGAACGGTCGTCACGGTATTTCACAATTCCCAGATTCGGAACAAGTGTGGTGAATGGATAATCTGCAATCTCCGGTTTTGCCGCAGATACAACCGAAAGCAAAGTTGATTTTCCCGCATTCGGAAATCCAACGAGACCTACATCGGCCAACAATTTCAATTCAAGGATTTTCCATTCCTCTTTTCCCTCTTCGCCCGGTTGTGCATAACGTGGAGTCTGTCGCGTTGATGTTGCAAAAAAGGAATTTCCCTTTCCGCCTCTCCCCGCTTCCACCAGCATCCGCTCTTCACCGTCCTCATTTATTTCAAAAAGTATTTCTCCCGATTCCGCATCACGTGCAACAGTTCCCAATGGAACATCGAGGTATTCATCTTTCCCGTTTCTGCCGTGCATGTTTTGCCGTCCGCCTTTTTCTCCGTCTTCAGCAATGACATGCTTGCGGTATTTCAAGTGAATCAGTGTCCACAGGTTTTTATTTCCACGCACAATCACGTGACCGCCACGTCCGCCATCGCCACCGTCAGGTCCGCCTTTCGCTGTTTGCGCAGTACGCATGAGATGCACCGAACCGCCACCGCCTTTGCCTGACTTGCAACAGATTTTTACGTAATCGACAAAGTTGGAATCTGACATGGGGAAATTTCAAGTGATGGATTTCTGTTCTCGGATTTATTTCAATGAATTTATTTCCGTGCAAAGTCGACCGAAAATTTCATCGATCGTACCAATGCCTTTTACACCGCGGTATTTATCTTGTCCTTCGTAATAATTTTTCAGCGGAGCGGTTTCGCGATTGTACACATTGATCCTGTTTTGAATCACTTCCGGATTTGCATCATCGGGACGGCCGGAATCCTTTCCGCGAAGCAATAAGCGTTTTTTCAATTCATCATCATTCACCTCGAGTGCAAGCATGGCGGAAATTTTCCAGTTTTTTGTCGCCAGGAATTTATCGAGCGCATCAGCCTGTGCGGACGTGCGTGGGAATCCGTCGAAAATGAATCCTTTCGGGTTGGCATGCTTATTCACTTCCGATTCCAACAAACGGATGGTCACTTCATCGGGAACCAGTTCGCCCTTGTCCATGTAACTCTTTGCCAATTTTCCCAATTCCGTTGCGCCTTTTATGTTCGCACGGAAAATATCGCCGGTTGAAAGATGGACAAGTGAATATTCCGCAATCAGTTTTTCCGATTGTGTTCCTTTCCCTGCGCCGGGAGGTCCGAATAATACGAGGTTGAGCATGATTTTAATGGTTAATCGTGAATGATCGATGATGAATTATCTCTGAGAACAAGGAAAGGAATGCAAAACCATTCATCACCCATCATTGATCATTCATCATTCCTTTTCTTTTATAACGTAAATGTCCTTGAGATTTCTCCCAAGCCCATCGTAATCCAATCCATAACCGACAATGAAATCATTCGGGATTTCCAGTCCGACATATTCAATTGGAAAATCCTTTTTGAAAACATCCGGTTTCAAGAGAAGTGCAGCAACGCTAATGGAAGCGGCATTCATT
>CAYMZV010000218.1:0-7516 GCA_964394965.1 uncultured Chryseobacterium sp. | reverse complement strand
TTCAAACGAATATTTCCGGACAGAACGATGCGTATGTTTCCAAATTCGATTCGACGGGACAATTGGTTTGGTCGACTTATGTTGGTGGATTCGGACAGGATGTGGCGTGGGGCGAATTCGGTTTGGGAAAATATATTTTCATTTGCGGCGAAACGGCAAGTTCGAATTTCCCTGTCAGTGCAAATGCAATCCAGTCTCTGTACGCTGGCAATTCGGATGGGTTCGTGATCAAGATGGATACTTCCGGGCAGATGGTTTCCGGAACTTTTATGGGTGCAAATGGTTACGACGGCTTGCTCGCACTCACGGTGGGTGCCGACACGAGTGTGATTGCGTGCGGTGATTCCTACAGTACGAATCTTCCCGTAACGGCCAATGCCTTTCAAATGACAAACGGATCGAATGGGGACGGATACATTGTGCGTTTTGGAATGAGCGAACAACTGGTTTCCACGGATGTGATTTCTCCCAATGAAAACTCCGATTTTTCAGCAACAATTTTTCCAAACCCGGCAAGTGATGCAGTGAACATTTCTGCACTGAAAAGGACAATCACCCGAATTGAAATTTTCGATGCAACGGGAAGGTTGTTAAACAATACAACCGAAAATTCATCCGACGTGAAAATCGATGTCCGTGATTTATCGAAAGGCATTTATTTCCTGAAAGTGACCGATGAAAATTCGGATTCGAAAATTTTCCGTTTGGCAAGGGAATGAAGATCGACTGCTGCATAAAAATGGTTGGCATAAATCCCTTCGTGCTTTAGTGACAATCACTAACCCAACAAAGTTGTTTTATTATCTTATAAATCATGTCCACACAAAATCCACGCTTAAACTCCAATTTGAAATTCATCCTCGGGATTTTCATCATGCTCTGCGGATGGATCATTTGTTTCGATGTTTTCCTTTTGATTATCGGCATCCCTTTTTTCCTCATTGGAATGCTGCTCGTTTTCCTTTCGAAAAAATCAATAGCGGTAAAAATCATTACGGTCGCGATTCCCATTGTATTGTGGTGGATCGGTTTTGAAATCATTTTGCACGAGATCAATAAAAAAACACCGGTTACACTTCTCATTCCGGAAAACTTCAAGGGACAGGTCAGAGTCGTTTATGGCGAAATGAACGGAGTTGTTCCGCAAAAAGAAAATGGAAGGATGCTGCTGGCAATTCCTGAAAACGGAATTTTAATCGTGCAACCGTTTTTGGAATCGGGATTGGACGATATTGAATATTATGCAGTGGATTCAAAAAATCAGCGGACAAGGATTTCTCCAATGAAATCGTCGGGAGAGAAATTTTCATCAGCGATATTCCAGGGAACTTTTTCAAGTGTCGCCCCTCCGGGAAAACCATCTGATGCCTCTCCTGCATTGGATTATATCTACGACAGCTTTTATATTTTCCCCTCTGTTGTTCCCGATCAAGGAAATGGAATAGCAATTGATCCCGCTTCTTATACCGAGGAGGCAAAAAACAATCCATTGACAGATTCACTTGTGAAAGTTATCCGTAAAATAAAAGATTAAAAACAAGAGATGGAAACCAATCAATCACAGACAGATTCCGTTATTCAAATCAATCCGGAATTACCGAAAATTTTTCGCGAAAAGGCAATCCGCGGAGGAACATTTTTAGGTGGTCCGTTGGCCGCTGGATATATTCTTGCCCACAATTACAAAATTTTCGGAGAACCGGAAAAAGCGAAAAAAGTTTGGATCGGTTGTATTGCATTCACCGTTCTCCTGCTGTTTTTCATTTTCAAAATCCCGTCTTCAGTAAAAATTCCCAATGAAATCATTCCGCTTATTTATACGGGAATCGCTTCTGTTTTCATTCACTATTACCAAGGCAAACAAATCGAAGATTATGTCAGGAAAGGTGGCCAACATTTTGGTGGCGGAAGGGTCGCTGCAGTGGCGCTCGTTTGCATTCTCATTACAGCAGCAACGATTTTCGGATATTTATATGTCAGTGACCCTTTGCTCACAGCGTCCAAAAAGGAATACGGAATCACGAACAATGAAATCATTTATAAAAGTTCAAATATCAGCGATCAGGAATTGGATAGGATCGCTGCAAGTCTCAAGACATTAGGATTATTCGGTGATGCGAAAACCGTATCCACCTATATTGTGAAAGATGGAACCGATTATGATATATCCATTCCAGTGAGAGCCCATGCTTGGGATGAAACAGCGGTCGTGGATGATTTCAAATCATTTCGCGATAATTTGCAAAATGACTTCCCTGCAAATCATATCATCATCAACATGTGCAGCGAAGATGACATCGCGGATATCAAAAAAACATTGAAATGAAATTTATTCAAGCAGGAATTTTATATTGACCGACAATCCGTAATCATTTCATATTCACAAACTGCACAGGCAATTCATAATTCCCTTTTCTCACCAGTGCAATCACCGCTTGCAGGTCATCAATCTTTTTCGCAGTCACGCGCACCATGTCATCCATCTGTTGCGCCTGCACTTTCAACTTTGATTCCTTGATGTCTTTCTGGATTTTCCGTGCAGCATCCTTATCGATTCCCTGTTTTATTTTCAAATCTTTCCGCACCATGTTTCCCGAAGCGTACATTTCTTTCCCTTCGTCAATGCATCGTGGATCTATTCCCTGCTTGATCATTCGGTTACGGATGATGTCGATGATGGATTGCAAACGCATCTCATCTTCGGTGAGAATGTTCAACAGCAAATCCTTTTTGTTCAGGTCAATTTCACTTTTTGTTCCCTTGAAATCGAAGCGGCCGAAAACTTCCTTCCGTGCCGAGTTGATTGCGTTGTCGAGTGTTTGTGTGTCAATTTTTGAGACAATGTCGAAACTTGGCATGGGATTTTAATTTGCTTTTAATAACGCAATCGTTTCTTCCGGATTTTCAACTTCAACAATCAGTTTTTTGAAATGCTCATCATGAAGTTCAATGATGATCGCTTTGTCGTCATGGACTACATCCCAAAATATCGTGTCACCGCTTTTGTGAAAAGTCCCTGCCGTGATCAGGAATGGAACACTTGTGCCGGGCATGCGCCATCCTTTCCATCCCGACAATTCATTCTTGTCCTGATAAACCCTCAGGATATGTTCCTTGGGAATTATTATTTCACTCTTGAACGACCAGAGTTTATGAAGTCCCTTCACTTCAATCTTGATGTTTTTTTCGATGCGTGTGATTTCTACCATGATTTTATTTTTCAGTAAGAATTGTTATTTGGAAGTTGTATCAAAAAATAGCTGTAGTGGAATGTACAAATTATTAATCTGATTTTTGAAGCTCATTTTATTTGAATTTTTTGCCTTCAAGATATAAATCAAAATTAATTTCTAGGTTCAAATCGTTCATTCGTTTTATACTGTTTTTGTCTAACGTTGGTCCACCAACCATTCCATTTCCATTATGAATGTTCATTGCAATTTGGATATATGCATTTGCCTTTTCAACCTACTCCCTGATTCCATTTTTGTCCTGCTCCAAAAAATCAAGCAGCTTTTGGAGTTTATCTTCAAACTCATCAGGTTCCGGATTCGGCAAAAATTTAATCGAGCTGAAAGTGTATTTCGATTTCCCGTTTTTTCTGAGATCTCCCATATTCCAACTTTCGGTCGGCTTCAATTTTGTCATTGATTTAAGCTGCCTTTCGGATAATCCTTCGGAAGTTGCTCGAAAATAAACCCTGTGATATGCTTCAGTACTGAATGAAATTATTTTTTGAGTATTGGAATCGATATACACAGCAAAATAAAATTTCTCGTCAAGAACTGGTAAATATGCTATTATGATTTCATCCTTTCGTTCTCTATCGATACGGTCAATTTTTAAGTTATTGCTTTGGCTATAAACAGGACTGTGAATTTCAAGATACTGTTCAGTAACAGTAAGCGTTTTTACTGTCAACTCATGTTCAATAGTTCCCATTACTTGCTCGTCCGTCATGATAGTATTGATATTATTTCTGATCGACTTCAATTCAATTAAGGGTAATTTTTTGAATTATTAATCTGCACATCATTAATCATTAATTTTTTCCTCATCATAAATCGGAACGTCAGGTGGCAATAGGTAAATCAGGATGCCCAATCCGATAATGGCGAGCGCGGCAAATGCATGATAAAAGGAAACGCCAAGTGCGATTATCGTTAAAAATAATCCGGAAAATAATTTTACAATTTGCCGGTTCATGAATTTCCTGTTGAGATTGAGTCCAACGAGACGGTGTTTGTGAAATGCATAAAAGAATAGAATGATCAGCGGAATGATTGGAAGTGCAAACCCGACACAATAAGCGGTGGTGGCTGCATTTTTAAAATCGGGATCGAGGATATAATCGCCGAGAATGGCACTGGTAAATGGCAAAAAACAAACCGCCATCAAAAAAAAGATGTGAATCAAATTGAAAATATGATTGGTATGGTGGATAAAAGTGAAAAGCCAGTGGTGGTTGCTCCAATAAATCCCGATGACCAAAAAACTCACGAGGTAAGAAAGATAACTCGGCCAAATGTTGTAGAGGTAGTTATACAATCCGCCGGCATGAACGATATCGTCGTGCTTCGGAATTTTTATTTCCAGAATCAACAGCGTGATTGCAATCGCCAACACACCATCGCTGAAAGCCAGCAGACGATCAATTTTCAGGAGATGGTTTTTATTCTTGGGTTTATGCATGGTTTGATTTGCCGATTTTGGAATGAATTTTTGCAAATGGTAGTTTTGATTTTGTCAGAGCATTTCAATTTACCCAATTTTAATTGTTTAAACCATCAATACATCATTTTCACCAACTCTCCACTAAAAGATTCTCCGTATAAACTATTTTTTTCTCAATCGAAGTGTAACCCATTTCCGACAGCGCCTCTCCATAAAGGTCCAATTGTTTTTTGTCGGATGCATTCGGTTTTCCCGTTTTGTAATCCAGAATGATTGTTTCTGTTGAATTCTCAATCACGCGGTCAGGACGCAAACGTTTTCCATTCGGTAAAAGTATTTCGGTCTCCCTCCGCACTTTCCCCTTTCCTGAAAAACAATTTTTCAATTCCTTCAGGTTCATGATTTCTTCCAACTGCGATTTTATTTTTTCCGTTTCGCTGGAATCCGTTAATCCGGTTTGCAGAATGGTCTCGAGTGCCGTGTCAATGTCATGCTTGGTTTCAATGAGCGACAAGATCTGGTGCAACAATTTTCCACGGTCCACGGATTCATTCACCTCATCATCCCAAATGTCGGCACTGTTCGCCTTGATGCTGATACGGTCTTCCCAATTATGGCTTTGGATTTTATTCGGACGGATACATCTTGTTTCACTTTCACCGGAAGCTTCGCGTTGGCCGGCTTTTCCGAATTGGGAAATATTTTCCACGAACGGAATATCCAATGCAGCCAGCGAAAGCTGAAATGTTTCACTGAGATTTTTAGGCGCATCAATTTTTTTATTGACAGGCGACGTGAAAATATAGAGTCGCTGTTCCGCTCTTGTCAACGCCACATACAATACATTCATCACATCCAAAATGGATTTGTCCTTTTCCTCTTCGTAGAGACCTGCATAGCGCGTGTATTGCAAATCGTCAGTTACAGAAATCAGTGCCGTTGAAAGTCCGGGAAGATCCTTGTCGTTTACATCCACCCACAATTCCTTTTTTTTCTGTTTGCCGTAATCCCAATTTGCAAACGGTAAAATGACAACCGGAAATTCCAATCCTTTCGATTTGTGAATTGTCATCACCGTCACGGCATCCATTCCTTCGGCAACAATCACTGACGCATTTCTGCTTCTGTCATCCCACCATTCGAAAAAATCCAAGCGGTCGGAATTTTTTCCGTTGCTGTAATTCAACACCTCATCGAGGAAAAACAATAAATAGGAATCCGCCTTTTCACCGAGATGAAAAATCTCTATCAGCTCTTCGCAACGTTGGTACAAAGGCAAACGTGAAAAATTCACCGGATCGAATTGAATCCCGTTTTTCGACAACACATTCTGCAAACGGTTATGGCCTTCCTGGAATTCATTCAGTCGTTCATGCAAAGGCGATTTTATTTTTTTATTCGCCACCATGAATTCCAGTGCCTGCGCGCCGGCAAGTTCGTCGGACGGATGGTCAATGCATTTCAACATGGACACCATGAATCCCACAACCGGCGAATGTTTCAGCAACAATGATTCGGATGACAGAACGGGAATTTCCTTTTCAAGCAATGCAGTTGCCGAAAGGGAACCTTCGTTGTTCGTGCGTGTGAGAATGCAAATGTCGGAATACGACCACCCCTCTTTTTTCAATTCAAGTACTGTCGAAATTATTTTTTGAATGTAAACCGATGTCGCATCATCATCTTCGGGAACGACCGCTTCTATCCGCACATATCCGCCCGTATTTTCGGGATTGAATTCCTGTTCAAGCTTGTCGTAAATTATTTTGGAATGATCGCTCAGCAAACCGGAGATTTCACGGAAGAATAAATTATTGAACTCTACGATTTCCCTTTTGCTCCTGAAATTCTTTGCCAAATGTTTTTCCCTGTAATTTCTCGTCAGGCTTTGTTCGCGCTCTTTCACCAAAGGATTGTCGGAATGATCGAAGACTTTCGGCAAATAAGCGAACTGCGCCACTTCACCGCCGCGCCATCTGTAAATCGCCTGTTTGCCATCGCCGACAAGCATGGTGAAATTATTTCCCGCCAATGCATTTTCAACCAAAGGCAATAGGTTTTGCCACTGCACAACGGATGTATCCTGGAATTCATCAATCAGATAATTCGTGTATTTCTCTCCGAGTCGTTCATAAATGAAGGGAACAGGTTCTGCAAAAACCACACGTGCAATGATCCGGTTGAATTCTGAAATATGCAGGATGCTTTGTTCCGTGCGGAAATTGAAAATTATTTTTTCGATTTCATTCAGTACGGCAATCGCATAAATGTTCTTGTGCAACATGCGTTTGAACAGTACATCGGGAAATTCCTTTTCACGCAATTCTTCCAGCTCACTCCAGATTTTTTCAATTTCATTTTTGATTTCTTCAATCGCTTTTTTCGCTTCAGCACTTGCCTTTCCCGAATTCCATTTTCCGCCTGAAATCGTTTTTTCGATATTCTTATTTGTTTCCGGAAATTTGTCAAGATTCTCTTTGGCGTAAGCGGACAGTCTACCTGCAATTCCAGCATTGCCATACGCGAAATCATCCACTTCGAGTGAATGTGCCGCAATTGCATGCATCGCTTTTTTTGCGAGTGAAACAATTTTCGCTTCAAAAATGGAAATCGTTTTCTTCAGGTTTTTCCGGAACAGGAGAAAATCGTCAATGGAAAGTTTACGCAATCTGTCCGCATTTTGTGCGCCGTCTTCCGAAAGCAAAAGTTTCGCCACGTTTTGCAATTCACGTTCTATCTGCCAGCTTTTCTGTTCATCGGTTCGCTCTTCCGAAAATTTCACCAGCACTTCCGTCAGTTTTTCATCCTCGCCGATTTTCCCGATGAGAATGTCAACCGCCTC
>CAYMZV010000217.1:0-7549 GCA_964394965.1 uncultured Chryseobacterium sp. | reverse complement strand
GGGCAGATCAAATCCAATCTATTCTTCTGGATGCCCAAAAAATTTTTTATCGTCAATTCCTGAAAAAAAAATACACCACCCTTCCTTTTGATTCCCTTGATGCTGTCAATTTCAATGAATGTTTATTCCGATTATTCAGCGAAGACCTCACCTGTCTGATGAATTGCGGAAAACAGGCACAACATCTCATTTCACTGCATCGCCTTTCGCTCGACGAAAAAATCGTCGGGTTGCTGAATGGACTCGGTCTCTCCTCTCCCAACATTTCCACACGACCGGTATTGTATTTCAATCATCCCTTGCTGGCACAGAAAAAAGTATTCCATAAAGTGGATGCACATCAAGATTGGAGAAGCATGCAGGGTTCACTTAATTCTGCAGTGATCTGGATCCCACTGATGGATGTAAACAAGGAACTCGGCGCATTGGAAATCATTCCGGGAAGCCACTTGTGGGGACTCCGTACGAATAATCTCGATAGCGGTTTCGGTATGGTTCAACTTACAGAAAAGGAAACAGGTGAATTCATTTCCGTCGAACTTTCTCAAGGGGATATACTTGCCTTTTCCAGTTTCCTCATTCATCAATCGGGAGAAAACACAACAGCTTCACCCAGATGGTCCACACATTTCAGGTATAACGATTTGGATGAACAGACTTTTATCGACCGTGCATTCGCGCATCCTTATATTTACAAACCTGCTGAAGAATTGATCACGCCCGGATTTCCCAAACAGGATCAGGTAAAAAAGATTTTTCATCAATAATTGAACCATGGAAAAAACGACAGATGTTTCAGTGAGAGAAGTCAGCTTCAAGTTGATGTCATATACACGTTCGCTTGAATTGTGCGCAAGGATGAATTACGAAACGGAAAACCTGGATTTCATCGACTTGATAAAACCGGGTGAAACCCTATACGATCTTGGAGCTTGTGAAGGCCGCTTCTCCCTCTATGCCGCATTGAAGGGAATCCATGTTTTTTCATTTGAACCCGAACAGAAAAATTTCAAGGTGCTGAACGAAAATGTAGCCTTGAACAATTTGAACAAGGGACAGATCAACGTTTTCAATGTCGCCGTGGGCGATATCAATCATGAAGGGATCTTGAAAATCGGACAACCTTGGGAAGGAGGGCATCAGAAAGTTGTAGAGCACGGACAGATCAGGCAGGATTTGAATTTCAATTTCACGGATGAGCAAAAGATAAAAATCGTTTCACTTGACAATTTCATCGCGGAGAATAAAATCCCTGTTGCCGATTTCATGAAGATCGACATTGACGGTTCGGAAGTTCCTTTCATTCATGGTGCCGCAAAAACCCTTTCCTCTTCCCATCTCAAGGGAATCATCATTGAACTTGACAAAAAAGACAAAATGTACGGTTGGATTGTTGATGAATTGAAAGCGATGGATTTCGTTTTGAAAAGTGAGCATCAAGTCCCCAACGAACCTAGTCTTTTCAATTTCATTTTTCTCAAGCCTTAGTTTTCCCATTCGGAAATGCCGAACTTGATTCCATGGATACCGAACCTTTAGCATGTGCAGTCTGGATGGTTACCTACAACCATGAACATTTCATTGCCAAGGCAATCGAATCTGTCCTTTCCCAGAAAACAAAATACAGTTTCAGGATTTATCTTGGAGAAGACAGGAGCACGGATAATACGGCACGGATTTGCGAAAATTTTGCATCTCGGTTTCCGGACAAGATCGTTCTTGTGAAAAGTGAAATGAACATGGGGGCAAAGGCAAACGGGATAAGGACATACAACGCCTGTTTTGCATCTGGAGCAAAGTATATGGCTCTTTTGGAAGGTGATGATTTCTGGAATGACATCAATAAGCTGGAGCGGCAGCTCAATTTTTTGGAAAGCAATCCCGACTACTCGGTTTGTTTCCATGCCGTACATCGCTTGGATGAGAAAAGCGGAATAAGAATGCTGTCGGAACGAAACCCGTCTCCAAAAGACGAAACCTATTCCATAACGGATTTGGCGGCGGGCAATTTCATTTACACTTCTTCAGTCGTTTATAGGAATAACGTGTTCAAGAAATTGCCTGAAAGATTTTCCGCCGATACGGCAGTTTGCGATTATGTACTTCACATGTTGAATGCATATCACGGAAAAATAAAATACTTTGCAGAACCCATGGCCACTTACCGGTTGCATGGAGGAGGAATTTGGTCAACCGCGCCCAAGGTACAGCGCCTATACGATTGGATCGGCGTCATGGATTTGCTGATCCAAGAATTCAAAAATGATATTTCAATAACTGAAATCCTGAAATCGCAACGCCAAGGCTCAATCAACGCAGCTGCGAAAATCATTTATTCGTCCAACCGAACCGACGAAATTGAAAAATTCGTTGCACGCGGAGAGGAATACCGCAATGCCTTTTACGACAAATCGAATCGTGTGATTGCAAGTGAAAAACCGGTAAGGAAAAATATCTTCAAACGCCTGATCGGGAAAATCCGCGGAAAATAAAACAACTACCGGATAGATTTCAATTTTTCAAGGGTAAGATTCCCCTCAAAAATCTCCCTCTTGCTCCTGATTTTTTCATCACTCCACTCCCACCACTTGATGTTCATGAGCATTGCAATCATTTCCTCATTGAAACGAAAGCGGATGATTTTGGCCGGTGATCCGGCAACAATGGCGTAAGGTGGAATGTCGCCGGTGACAACACTGTTTGCAGCAACGATTGCCCCGTCTCCAATGGAAGCGCCACCGAGTATGACACACTGTGCACCTATCCACACATCATTCCCAACTGAAATTCTCCCTTTGGAAATGATATCTTCTTGCATGCTTTCATTGAAAACATTCCGGAATATGAAATAAGTGGAAAGGCGTTCTGCTATATGGTTGTATTCCTGAAATGTTGTATATCGGGCAATGGAACAAAAAGAGCCGATGGAAATATCATTTACCGCAGAATATAAACCCAAGCCCGGTCCCCACAGGCTCGTTCTCCTCCCGATCCGAACCGTACCGTTTATCACAACATCCTCCAATTTGCAATAATCCCCCACTGTCACTTTTCCGGATATATGGCATTTATCCATTTTTACATTTTTCCCGATGAGTTCGGGAAACTGGATCCTATTGGAGGATGTCTTGAAAAATCTATCGAGGAAATTCATGGTACCGTTATAAAATAGGTCAGAAATAATTTTTCAATTTGGCAATCATGGATTTCAAGATATTTTTTTTAGCCGGATTCAAGTTGCCAAATGATGCGATCCAAATCTTTTTCAACTCATCAATGTATTCACGGTATTCTTCGGGAACGGGAGAATCCCATTTCCCGAATTTCTCCAGATAATGATCGTATTGACCACCACTGGCAGTATATGATGTTGGCGAAAGGACGCGAATGTAAAATGGATTCCCTTTCGGTGCGAAAATTGTTTTTTTCCCGGCATAATATTGATGCCACCATTTGCTGTGATCATTTTGCAGCAAATGTGGACGGCGAAGATCCGAATGCACCACGTAGTGGTATTCCCCATATTCGGCAAGTGCATGTTCCGTTTTATGAATTACGGTATTCGGCAGCCATGATCTTTTTTGCTGACTGATTCTTCCTGTTGACAAATCATAAAAGCAATGCCAATGATCGGCATAACAATCGAATTCGAGTCTGCTTACCTTATCAAGGACCAACGGACTGATCAGGTCATCATCGTCAAGGCGGATGAAATATTCCGGAAGATCCCTTGCATTCAAAAACCGGTCCACCACAAAATGAAGTTTTTCTTCCTTGGTTTTGAAGGGGGAGCGAACATAATGCAAATTACCTTCCGTTTTTTCCTCTTCGCCGATCAACAAGGCCTCCCAATCGGAAGACGTTTGGTTTTTCAATGTCCACATGCTCACTTCAGTCAGTGAACGCCTGAATGGGGTTAAGGAAGATGCGGGAGATTGCGGTATGATGAAAAGGAATTTTTTCACTTGGCAAATTTTCTGGTATAGTCAACAATTTCTTCCAAATCGAATGCAAAATGGAGTGGACGCCCATCCAGGTTTTTCCGGAACCGGATGCTGTCTATCAATCCCTTGATTGGAGGTTTTCCATTGAAAATAACCAACACGTCGGTATTCGTATATGCTCCCATGTGTATCGCTCCCGAATGCTGAGTAATGATAAGTTGTGATGCAGCACAACTTCTGATCACGTCTTCATTGCTGTATGAAAGTCTCAACCTGATTTTATCCGTTTCTTTCACTTCATCCGACATATCGGGATGCCCCGTAATGTACACCTTGTCAAAAAATGGGGATACCGCTTCCGCAATTTCGTTGAAGTTCCATGGACCGCCATTATTCGGAGTGAATGCATTGCCTTTTTTCCTTGGGAAAATGGTAACGGCATTTTCTTTTTCCACATGATAGGTTTTCGAATAATCGAAATGCGCCTGCTTCCCTTTCAATTGCCAATTCCTGAATACATACCAATACATGTTGTTATCCGAAATGTCGAGAAACGCTTTTCCCGATGCCAATGCAATTTGGCGGAAGTCACGGATTTTTTCGCAAACGTCAGCAGGCGGAATGATCTCATTGGCCCGCGGTTTGACTTCGCCGAAAAAATCACGAAGGGGAAACCATTCATGGATAATGGATTTGCCGCTTTCATCACGAAGAAAAGCCTCATGAAGTTCCATTCCGCAATAATGAATTTTAACTCCCTGTTTACCGAGATGGGAAAGGAAAGGAAGATTATGCAAAAGAAAATGTCCGAACTCACCTTTGAATGGACCGTAATAACATTCCTTTTCTTTTATCGCTTTCCGGTAAAAACGGTTGACCGTTGAATATGCTTTTGCAACAATTGCCCCATAATGAATTTTACCGGCCAAATTGAGATTTTTTTGCCCGTACCAAACGGTGGTGGCTCCGCCCGGGAAAAGCAAATCCTTCATTGGGTAATTTTTCATTTCAAGGCGAAATATTTTATTTTTTTTCGAGTATCCTTTTCACTCGGAAAACGAGTCGAGGATGATATGCAGAATCACTTGATGGAAACACTCCACAATTCCATAATTCCTTACAGGAAGATGAATATTTATTTCCCCCATTTTGCTCAATGCATTTCCCTCGGCAAAACCGGTAAGTGTCATGATTTTCCCTCCAAGATCAACGGCCATTTTCGCAGCATTGACAATATTCCTCGATTCACCTGAACTGCTGATGGCAATCAGCAAATCGCCCTTGTCCATGTGCAGCTTGAGCCATTCCGCCATTGCATTCTCATATCCATAATCGTTGGCATAACATGTGATCAATGCAGCATCCGAAAAGGCAAATGTCCTGAAGCCGCCTATCTTTCCATAATCCTCCATCATGTGTGAACTGATGGAATTGGATCCGCCATTGCCCAAGAAAAAAATCCGCCTGACCGATTTCAAAAGCAGAACACTATCGCCAATCTGTTTCCGTAGAATGGGGGAATTGAAATATCCATTGAAATGCTCAGCGTATAAATCGATCTGCATAATTCAAGAGTGTTTCTCGTGTAACTGACTTTTCATTGCAAAGCCAAGTGGTTGAAAGGCTGGCGGCAAGAGAAGGTATTGCGATATCATCGATTGAAGGTTGCACTTCAGCAAGAAGGCAACAGAAGGAGAAAAATGCATCACCAGCACCGATCGTGTCTACAATTTCGCTTTTATAGGATGCTTGTCTTATCAGGCTTTTTCCATTCGTATAAATCGAACCGGCACTTCCAAGCGTAACAAACATGTGATCCGAATTTATTTCATAGTCAAAAAGCGCTTCAATGTCTTTTTCGGAATTGCCCGAAATCAACCTGTTCATTTGAAGGCTCGCTTCACGCAAATCAAGCGTCACACTTTTTTTGCGTTGGCTTTTCCATTTCGACATGCGGTTAAAGCCGAAATTATTTGAATTGGTTTGACACATGAGATGAAAACCATTATTGATTTTCAAATGATCACAGAATCCGTGACCGAAATCGGCAACAATCACCACATCATAATCTTTGGCATCAACACTGATTTCTGCAAATCCCGCACGATCAATCCGATTCACCTCAATATGTTTTTTCCTGTCAAAAGCATCAACATATCTCGTTTTGACAATTTCATTATTCCTGTTCGTAATCAAATCAACCTGTTTCACAAAATCACGAAGATGGCCTGCAATTGCCGCTGATCCGCCTTGCTGGATTATTTTTTCTTTCCCTTCCACCAAACGAAAGACGGGGCAAAAAGATTTCATTGAATGACCTTCATAAATGACCTCGACAAATTCATCGATTATGGTTTCGCCAATAACCAACACACGCAAATTCCCCACACGTGCAATAAAATCCTGTGTTTGCGATCTCAGATTCCTTGTCATCAATCCAAAGATAAGTCATAAAATTCATCCCGCTTAGCCGGGCATTTTCAATCTTTGAAGTTTTTCACGTACCAGGAAATTGTCTTGTCGAGTCCCTCTTCAATTCCGACTTCCGGGGAAAAATCCAGATATTTCCCGGCAAGGGTGATGTCGGCAATGCTTGAGGCAATGTCCCCTTTTCGTGATGGGGAAAAAACCGGATCCGAAGTGATCTTGAGATTTGCAGCGATCTTATAATAAATCTCTTTCACATAAATCGATCCACCACATGCGATATTGAACACCAATCCATGAGCCTCTGGATTTTCTCCAAATGCCGCCTGCGAAATTGCCTTGACCACATTCTTCACAAAAGTAAAATCCCTTGTATTGGTGCCATCACCAAAAATCCTGCATTCCTTTCCTGCCAGCATTTCACGGATGAATATTGGAATGACAGCAGCATACGGTCCGTCAATTTTTTGTTTCGGCCCGAAGACATTGAATAAACGCAAACCGATTATTTCCATGTCATATATTCCTGAAAAAACTTTTGCATATAATTCATTCGCACGTTTGGTCACTGCATAAGGTGACAGCGGTTCTCCGATGAATTCCTCCTTCTTGGGAAGTCGGAGGTCATTTCCATAAACGGAGGAAGAGGAAGTGTAGACAAATCGCTTCACCCCATTTTTTCTTGCAGCGTCAATCATATTTACAAAACCGGAAATATTGACTGCGTTCGTTGTAACGGGATCGTCGATGCTTCGTGGAATGGAACCCAACGCAGCAAGATGCAAGACATAGTCAACATTGCGGCAAGCCTCCAAACAGGTTTCAGGGTCACGGATATCACCTTCCAGAATGACGAGCTTTCCGTTTGAAGAGAACTCATCCAGGTTTTTCCTGGTGCCCGTCGAAAAATTATCCAAGACCACAACATGTCCTGAAAATCCCGAAAGAAAATATTCGACAAGATTCGATCCTATAAAACCAGCTCCGCCGGTAATGAGAATTTTTTTCATTCGATTTTTATTTTCGGAACCCATTTAAAATAAAGAGATGTTTCTTTCCAAAAGCAATTCGCATCAGATAAATTTTTCTTTGAATCTGGAGATCGGCCTTTCAAGGAAAATCCACGACAACGAAGAAATTGCCAATGTCAGAATTACAGCCAAAAGAAAAAGCAAATA
>CAYMZV010000216.1:0-7554 GCA_964394965.1 uncultured Chryseobacterium sp. | reverse complement strand
AACTACGCACTGGACATTGAGTTACGGTCCGACCATTCACGGCGACATTCATTTCATTGCGCCAAGTCCGGTTACGGGAGATATTTTTGTTTGCAGCGATGGAGGGGTTTACCGCACCACAAATTTCCAAACGCAAACTTGGGCGCAGGCGAACAGCAATAATCCGTGGCCAACCAACTGGACACACATCAGCGACGGCATGCAGATCACTTCTTTCTACAGGATTTCAAGTTCGAGAAATACATTGGGGAGATTGGTTGCGGGCGCGCAGGACAATGCGACATTTTATTTTACAAACAATGCATGGAATACGATTTTCGGTGGCGATGGAATGGATAATTACCTGGATCCGGTCAACAACCAAAAAATCATCGGATCAAGTCAGTACGGATCCTTTTCGCTTTCGGTTGACGATGGCATAACGGACATCGGCACAAATCCAAATGTGAACAGCGAATCGGGCGAATGGACCACACCGATCATTGCAAATTACAATGTGTATGGCACCTTATATGCGGGATTTGAAAATGTGATGAAGACAACCAACGGAGGAACTTCGTGGACGAGCATTTCCAATTTCCCGAATCTTGGAAATCCACAGGAAATTTCCGCGCTCGCCGTTTCCAATTCAAACGGGCAAGTGATTTACGCAGCGAAAAGGGTGCATTACGAATATTCGCTTCCATCGATCTTGTACAAGACAACCAATGGAGGCGCAACATGGACAAACGTAACCGCAGGATTGCCCGACTCACTTTATTTCACGAGTGTGGAAATCAGTGAAACGGATCCGTTGACAACGTATGTGGCGATGGCGGGATTTTCTGCACCCGATAAAGTTTACCGCACAACGGATGGTGGAACAACATGGCAGAACATTTCCTACAATCTTCCGAATATTCCGGTGAACTGCATCAAGTATATTCCTTCAGCGGGAACGGTGATGATTGCAACCGACCTTGGCGTTTACATGCTTGACATCATCAACAATGTTTGGGTGTTGCGCAGCACCGGATTGCCGAATGTGATTTGTGCGGATATAGAATTCAATGTGGCGTTGAATAAAATTTATCTCTGCACTTTCGGAAGGGGAATCTGGGCAACGGATCTGGATGTGTTCACGAATATCCAAAATCAAACCTCTATCGATTCCCAACTTTCACTTTTCCCGTCGTTGAACAATGGAACCTTCTCGATCGGATTGAATGACAACAATTCGATGGATGAAAAATTGAATCTGGAAATCATTGACATCAACGGAAGGATTGTCGAATCATCGGTGCTGACGGGACAAACACAATATGATTTGCATTACGATCTTGCACCGGGCATGTATTATGCGCGTGTGCGCGGGACAAAACACAATGGCGTGAAAAGTTTTGTTGTGCGCTGATTGCAATCGGTTTAGAATAATGAGATGGGATTCATCACAGCCGGCTGACTGAAACAACTTCGCGCCTTCTCCCTGATTTTGCGCTTTCATGGCAAGGTTTCCCATTGGATGTTTTGCCACAAAGACACAAAGGGGAAAGAAGCCTTCCCTCCGCTGCAGTTTTCATCCATATAAAATGATTTCGGTATATTAGTTTGATTTTATTTCAACCCTTGGCATTCTGAAAAACCCAAAATAAACCGTATGAAAATTTTTACATTTCTGTGCGCATTTGCATTTTCCGGATTGACTGCATTTTCCCAATGTGCATTTTCCGCCTCCACTACACAAACCAATGTAACCTGCAATGGCGGATCGAACGGGTCAATCAATCTGACTGTCACACCTCAATCGACAAAGGGATTGCTGATCTCGGAAATTTTCACCAATCCCGCCGGCAATGATTCCACATTTGAATTCGTAGAACTTGTTGCCACCAAATACATCGACTTTTCCATTACACCTTACACGATCATCTGTTGCAATAATGGCGTTGCGAATCCGCAAGGTTGGCTTTCGGGAAGTACGTTGACGTATGCATTTGAAATATCCACTGGAATTGCAAATGCGGGAGAGGTGATTTATGTCGGAGGTTCATCGATGGCTCCAGTGACAAATGTTTTCCGTTCCATCAACACTTCAACAACTACCGGCGACGGCTTTATCGGCAATCCAAGTCCGAACGGTGTAATCGGAAACGGAGGAATCGTTGACGGTGTTGCCGTATTCAATGCAGCGGTTGGAACATTGAATGGCAATTCGGTTCCCGATGATGCGATTTTTTATGGGACAGCAATCAGTACCGCTTTTGTAAACACAACACAGGGTTATCAATTGCCAGTGAATGACAGTTACGCTGGCGGTGTATTGCAAACGACAAGTTTTTTTGCAGTGAATCCGGGGCAGGACGAATATCTTTTTGCAACAGGAAATTATGATGTGGAATCAAACACGTTCACAGTTCCACGCACTTGGTCAACAACCACAACCTTCACGAATCTTTCCTCTTCGGTTTCGCTCACTCACTTTTACACGTTCACTTGGTCGAATTCCGCAACTACCGAAGACATTTCAGGATTGACGCAGGGAACTTATACCTATTCCGTAAATGATGGAACATGTACAGTAAACGGATCAGTAACCATTTCACAGCCGACCACCATCACTGCAACATTTTCAACAGGCAATGTTTCTTGCAATGGAGGAAATGACGGTGTGGCAACAATCACTCCAAGCGGTGGAACTCCAGGCTACACTTATTCTTGGTCATCGGGAGGTACAAATCCGACCGAAACCGGACTCGCAGCAGGAACATATACTTGCACTGTCATTGATGCAAACAATTGTGTTGCCACTCCAACCGTAACCATTACACAACCGAATCCGATTGCAGCAACTTTCTCAACAATTTCCCCTTCGTGTGTTGGCAGCAACAATGGTTCAGCGACAATTCTTCCAACCGGAGGAACGGCTCCATATACTTATTCATGGGCGCCTGTGGGAGGAACAAATGCAACAGCATCCGGATTGACTGCAGGAAACTATACAATTACAATTACCGATGTTCATGCGTGTACAGCAACTGCAACCGTAGCCGTTGTTGATCCTCCACCGATCAATACGTTCATCAGCGGATTCACAAATGTGAGTTGCAACGGAGGAAACAATGGAACTGCAAGCACAATCACTTCAGGTGGAACACCGGGTTATACTTATGTTTGGTCACCAAACGGTGGAAATGGCGCAACTGGAACGGGATTGACAGCAGGAACATATACTTGCGCTATCACCGATTCGCACGGTTGTGCCGCAAGTTTGACGGTGACCATTACCGAACCGCCTTTGCTTACAGGAACCATTTCTTCAACATCCGTTTCCTGTCATGGAGGAAACAATGGATCGGCAACCGTCGTCGCAGCAGGTGGAACACCGGGATATTTTTACTCTTGGTCTTCGGGTGGAACAAACGCAACAGAAAGCGGATTGTCGGCAGGAACTTATACCGTGAACATCAGTGATCAGAATCTTTGTTCAACCACGGCAACAGTAACGGTAACCGAACCTCCCCTCTTGGTTGCGGGAATAAATGCGAGTACAAACGTAACGTGTAATGGTGGAAACAACGGAACCGCATCTGTGAATGTTGTCGGTGGAACACCTGCCTACACTTATTACTGGAGCCCATCCGGTGGAAATGGCGCAACTGCAACCGGACTTACAGCGGGAACATATACTTGCACTATCAATGATGCAAATAATTGCTCGACAAGTGTGACCGTGACACTGACTGAACCGACAGCAATTGCCATCACTGCAAGCACAACCAATGCCACTTGCGGTTTCAACAATGGAACGGCAACGGCCAGTGCAACAGGAGGGAATCCGGGTTACACCTATTCCTGGAGCAGTGGTGGAAATACTTCAACCGTCATTGGATTGTTTGCCGGATACTATACGATCACCGTTACAGATGCAAGCGGATGTACAAACACCCAACAGGTTTCCGTATTGAATCCGAATGCACCGACAATCACACCCTTCTCAAATCCGGTCACCTGTTTCGGTTCAACAAACGGTTCTGCGGCAGTCATTGCATCAGGGGGAAATCCCGGTTATACTTATTTATGGTCGACGGGCGCAACCATTCCGAATCTCAATGCTGTTGGAGCTGGAACCTATACGATTTCGGTTACGGATCAGAGTTCGTGCATGGCATTTACAAGTATTACCATAACACAACCTCCACAAATCACCGCAACATTCACGACAATACCTGAAATCTGCAATGGCGGAAATAATGGATCAGCTACAGTTGTCGCTTCAGGCGGAGTACCGGGTTATTCCTATTCCTGGTCATCGGGTGGAACAACAACAACCGAATCGGGATTGTCTGCCGGAACTTATACCGTCACGATTACCGATGCAAATGCGTGTGCTGTTCAATCGACTGTGGCAATTACACAACCGACTCCGATGGCTGTTTCATTTGCAAACATGAATGTCACTTGCAATGGTGGAAATAATGGATCGGCAACTGCAACCGTTTCAGGTGGAACTCCCGCTTATACTTATTCATGGATGCCATCGGTTGGAAGTTCGGCAACAGTGAATTCACTCACTGCAGGAATCTATACATTGACAGTTACCGATGCGAATGGATGTTCCACTGTTACCAACGATACAATCATCCAGGCTCCATCAATGATACTGACCACATCAAGCACAGGAGTACTGTGCAGCTATGACAGCACAGGATCGGCAACAGTTGTAGCAACCGGAGGCGCAATGCCATACTCCTATTCGTGGTCGAACGGTGATGCTACTGCAACAGCAAACGGATTGATCGGCGGAACCTATACCGTGACCGTTACGGATTCACTGTTGTGCTCAAATACAACCACGGTCACAGTCGCCGCCCCTTCACCCGTTGCGATTACCTCCACCACAACCGGCAACGTGTGCAGTTATGACCTGAATGGCTCGGCAACAATTACGGCAACAGGCGGAACTCCGGGATACACTTACTCTTGGTCGAACGGAGGAACAACAACGATGGAAACCGGACTTGCCAGCGGAACTTACACTGTTACCGTCACCGATGCAAACGATTGCCACTTTTCGTCGCCCGTAACCATTACTTCACCTCCGCCCATTACAATTGCAACAACAATTACCAATGCATCCTGCAATGGCGGAACAAATGGCGGCGCCAGTATTGTCGCTTCCGGCGGAACTCCTGCCTATTCCTATTTGTGGAGCACAGGTTCCACCACGACTTCCATTTCAAATGTCGGCGGCGGATTTTATACCGTTACGATTACCGACAATAATTCCTGTACCTATCCATTCACCATCAACGTCACCAATCCGAATGCACCTGTTGTTTCCGTTGTTTCAACTTCCGAATCCTGCAATGGCGGAAATACGGGAGCAGGTGTAAGTACGGTTACGGGTGGAAATCCGGGATATACTTACTCATGGACCGGTGGTGGAACGGGGCCGAATGATTTTAATCTTGCTGCAGGAAATTACACCTTGACCGTCACCGATCAATCCGGCTGTCAGGGATTCGGAATGGCAATCGTCACACAACCTCCTCCAGGTTCCTTGCATGCATTGGGCAACGACACTACCATCTGCTTGCCTGCGAATTCCTATCAGCTTTGTGCCCCGCCCATTTACTCCTCTTTCCTATGGAATACGGGTGCCACAACACATTGCATCACGGCAACCACATCGGGCTGTTACAATGTGATGGTGGCCGACGGCAACGGTTGCAGAAGCGCCGATACGGTCTGCCTGACATTCACGAGTTGTGTTGGAATACAACAAGAGGAACTCTCCGCTTTCGAAATCTTCCCGAATCCCGCTTCGTCCGAAATAAACATTTCCCTCGGGAACAACGTTGAACAGGCCTTACTGGAAATTTACGACGCCCGGGGAAAACTGATGGAACAAAAGACGATTCACGCCAAAGAAACGGTTGACGTTTCCGATTATGCAAAAGGAATGTATTTCATCCGCATCAATGGTGAAACGAAAAAAATAATTGTAGAATAGGTTTCGGAAGGATTCTCAAAAAAAACGTCACTGTGAACTTTCTGTTACGGTGACGTTTTTATTATTGTCATTGATTCCCAATCATTTTTTGCCGTTCAAAAAATCCCACAGCACACCTTCTTTCAATGAATAGGCGGAGTATCGCATTTTCGAAATGGATAATTGGCTGACAACCGTCTCGACGAGAATGGCGGAAACAACAATCAAGTCGACACGCATTGCCACGAGACCTTTCCATTTCAAACGCTCGGCTCTTGAAGATGCGAGTATCTCATTGTGAATTTCTCCGCATTGCTCCAACTCAAACTCACATTCGGTCTTGTCGGAAAGTCCAGGCAAACTCTTGAATCTAGCATTCACCAATTCGGCAAGCGACTCGAATGATCCCGAAGCGCCGATGAGTTCCGTTACCTGAAATTTTTTCGCAGCTTGCCAGAGTGGTTGCAATTGTTCCAGCAAATAATCGACCATGGCTGTCCGTTCATTTTCATTGATCGGATCGGAAGGTTCAAACCGTTGCCACAAACGTGAAGCACCGATTTCAAAACTCTGTTTCCAAAGGATTTTTTCATGATCGACAATGATGAATTCCGTACTTCCTCCTCCGATATCTATGACGAGAGACGGTTTTGCCGAAAGGTTTACAGCCTGCCGTACACCGACAGAAATCAATTCCGCTTCACGATCGCCGCTGATGACTTGGATTTCAATTCCTGTTTTTGCCTTTACGATCTCCACAAACCCATTTCCATTCGAAGCGTTTCGCACAGCTGATGTTGCGAAGGCAAGTGTTTTTTCCGCTTCCCACTGTTTGATTGTGGAAGCATAATTTTCCATCGCTTCAATGCCACGTAAAAAAGCGGCTTCCATGATAATCCCCTTATTGATTCCGCCCTCGCCCAATTTGACAGGAAGTTTTTCATTGTAAAGCGTTTCGAATTTTCCGCCAAAAAGCGTTTCTGCAATGAGCAGGTTAAACGTATTCGTTCCGAGATCTACAACGGCAATTCTCATCTGTAGTGGTAACTGATCGGTGAATGGCGATTGGAAAAAACGGTTCCCTTATTGCCAATACCCAACAACTGTTTTATGCTTTATAGAAAATCCATTTGCCCAATTCTTTCCATGAAGCTTTTTTACCGTACATCAGGATCCCGACACGGTAAATTCTTCCTGCGATGTACGTCATGCAAAGGAAAGTGACAATGAGAATGGCGAATGAGATGCACAATTCCAGAATGCCGACACCACCGAACGGAATACGCATGAGCATCACAATCGGTGAAGTGAATGGAATCATGGACAACCATTTTGCCACGGGACCATTCGGATCATTCAACACATTGGCGAATGAGAACATGGAAATCATGAGCGGAATGGTAATCGGTAAAGTGAATTGCTGTGTGTCGGCGTCCACATCCGCTGCGGAACCGATGGCGGCGAAAATGGATGCGTAAAGAAAATAGCCGAAGAGAAAATACAACAGGAATGCAGGTATGAGATTTCCCCAGGGAATGGACATGATGGTGGAAACAATATTTTCGGTTTGTTCGGTAGGATTG
>CAYMZV010000215.1:2046-7580 GCA_964394965.1 uncultured Chryseobacterium sp. | reverse complement strand
GACAGTTGCGGAAAGAAAATAATTGTCAACGCAGAATACAAATCGGATGTGTTCATGTACACACACGTGAAAGCGGGAAGCGAATTTGTTGTCGATTACGATTCACTTGCACCCCACCGTTTCCAAGTTGTCGAATACAAACCCGCTCTCGATTCCACCAGGAAAAACGATACCGTCATTGGAGAAGTGACGGCCATCAACAAGGAAGGAAATTATTTCACCTACCGTTTCAAACCGGATTCATCAAGAAAATCGGTGGAAGGAATCCAGGAACTTCCTCCCAAACAGAAAAAGGTAAAAGTCATTCCAAATGTTGGCGACAGTATGGTTGTGGATTATGTGGCCGAACAACCGAAATATTCTTTACTCGTTACCGACTCGATTGTTTTTTTCAGGAAAGTCAATACGAAGAAAAATATCGAAATGGAGAAATATGATTTCAACGGTATGCACGGACTCGCCTTCGTCAATTTGATTCCGGCTTTTGGTGTGAGTGGCGGCTATCAATACGCTTTCAATCCGCATTGCACACTCGGGTTTACGGTGATGTCCTATTATGGCATGAGAAAGAATATTGTTTGCGGTCCGGAACTGCGCTTGTTTTTGGATCAGCGCACACACGATTACTCCCCTTTCGTAAAGATTTCCGCTTACTACGTTTCGATGAAAGACAATCACAGCACTTATTACAATGTCAAGAATATTCCACGCGATACAAGCGATGATGTTTTTCTCGGCATGAATGCGTCCAATCGGATTTATACTTCCATCGACCGATTGCAAACTTGGGGTGCTGGACTTTCATTCGGGATTCTGGATTATGGAATGCATAATGCAGAATATCATCGACGGGGATTTGAAATCAGTGTGGGACTTTATTATTACAATCCGCCGTCACAAATGCTGCAAAGCAGGACAATAGGCAATCAGGAATTCTATTATCACGGTTCGAATTTCCAGAACAGGATGATCAACGTACCAATGGGTGAAAAAATCGATCCTTCAAAAGGAAATTACCGATTTGATTTCCTGAACTTGGATGCCAAACTGAATTTCACCATACGGTTTTGAGGAAAACAGCATGAAAAAAATAATCCCTACATTTTTTTCTCCTGCGCGCATTGTACTCGTGCGGCAAGCATGGGTACAATGCTTTTTCAAAGGGAAATTACCCGATGATTTTTTTACAGCGAATACCAGATTCATTTCATATTAATCATCCACATCGAACAATCACAATCAAAACTCCCCGTATGAAAATAATCTTCAACCTCCTACTCTTCTTTTTCCCGATTTTTTGTTCCGCACAGGAATATGGGATGATGAACATGAAGAAAAATGATGCGTCGGAAAATTATCATTCAACCTATCAAAGGAGAAAATCTTCAACAGTCTACAAAACGGAAGATCTTTTTTTGGGTTACCAGAATGTGAATTTCAATTCGCTCAACTCAACACTATTCCATGGAAGTGGAAATGTTTTTTCCTCCAACATGATCGTGTTCGGCATTGACGGGGAAGTTTTTCCATTGGGGAAAATGGGTGTAACCAACTTCATCGAGTTCACTTCTTTCCAGTCGGTAACCAAATACCAGAACGATACGAATTATACATTGACAGGTTGGCAAGGACACTTCATGCATTTCGGGTTGGATGTTTTTCCCGGAAACAAGAATGTGGATTGGACTTTTCTCGGAGGTTTCGAATATGGAAGGTTGAAATTGACAAGAACGCTGACGACGAACGGCGACAAAACCATTTACACGAATCCGCTTTTTGCATTGAATCTTTCATCGGAACTCCACTTCAACATTTTTCCTTTCCGGAATGAGGAAAAAGGTTTTGGAATCGGTGCACGCGCGGGATACGATGTGGATTTGAGCAATTCGAAATGGATCAATAAAAGCGGCGGTCTGTCGGGATTGCCTGGAACCAGCCTTTCCGGATATTATTATTCGCTGATGATTGTGTTTTACCATTGATCGAATCCGCACCGATATGAGATTCGAGTTGATGGGCGTTTCGATTAAAAGAAATAATTTTATCACATGAAAAACAGTGCCGCCCTTTTTATCTTATTTTTCTCACTCGTCAAACTCTGCGCACAGGAAAACGATTCCATTTGGATTCACAGGGGAAATGTCGCTTACGACAGTTCGCTTTACGCCGAGAGTGTTGTCCATTACGAAAAAGCGATTGCAGTCAATCCTAAAGATGCGAATGCGTATTGGCATTTGGGAAACGCCCTCAATAAACTGGAAAAGGATTCCGAAGCGATTGAACAATTCACGAAGGCAATTGCGTTGAATCCGAAAAACAAGAAATATTATCTGGATAAAGGCTGGTCGGAAAGCCGATCGGATAAACTTCCGGAAGCGATTGAAGATTACAACAAGGCGATTGCACTCGATTCGAATTATGCATTGGCTTACAGCAACAGGGGCGTTGCGGAAAAGAAAATGAAAAACTATCCTGCCGCAATCAAGGATTATAAAAAAGCGATTGCAATCAAACCCGATTTTTCCTGGCCTTACAATAACCTGGCGATCATATTGACCCTACAGCAAAAATACGAAGAGGCGATCGATGATTTTTCCATTGCCATTGAATTGAATCCGAAATATGTGGATGCACTTTATGGAAGGGGCCGTGCTGAGAATTTCATGGGAAAATATGCGGATGCGGTAGAAGATTACAACAAGGCGATCAAATATTCACCCGATTATGCGAAAGCGTATACGGGAAGGGGACTTGCGTATGCCAATTTGAAAAAACGCCGCAAGGCCAAAAAGGATTACAACAGGGCGATTGCGCTTTCTTCGAAAAACGATTTTGAAAATACAGCTTGGGCTTATAATGACAGAGGTTGTATTTATCTGAACCGGAAAAAATACAGTCGCGCCATTGCCGATTTCAATAATGCGATCCAATTCGATTCCCAATTGAAAGAACCGTATTGCAACCGCGGAATCGGACGCGACAAGCTGAAACAATACGGGGAGGCCATTACCGATTTCAACCAATCAATTGAACTTGATTCGACTTATGCCAGGGCGTGGGATAAAAAAGGAATCAGCGAAGCGCATCTCAAAAATTACCCTGCCGCTGTCGCCGATTTCAAAAAGGCAATTGCACTTGATCCGTTGAACCGATGGTATCAAAAGGATCTGGATGATTGGCAGACGTATCTTTGGGCTCAATAATTTTCACGGATGAAAAAATGCATTGTCACCCTGTTCCTGTTTTTCCCATTTGCGAATTTGCTTGCACAGAAAAGCGATTCCATCTGGATCAGGAAAGGAAATATCGCTTATGACAGTGCGCTCTATGCGGAAAGTGTGGTGCATTATGAGAAGGCGATTGAAGTGAATGCCGACGATCCTGTTGCACATCATCACTTGGCAAAAGCATTTTACAAACTGGAAAAATATTCCGATGCCATTGAACAATATTCAAAGGCGATAGAACTCAATCCGAAAAATCCGGATTATTATGTGGACAGGAGCAATGCGGAATGCGGAATGAAATATTATCTGGTCGCGCTTGTTGATTGTGAAAAGGCGATTGCACTCGATTCGAATGATGCCGATGCTTATATCGCCAAAGGTGATGTTGAACATTACACGAGATATTATTCCTCTGCGTTCAAGGATTATCAAAAGGCGATTTCGCTCAAACCCTAGTACCCGTTGGTCTACAACAACATCGGAAAGCTTCTCATTGACATGCAACAATACGATGATGCCATTGACGATTTTACAGTTGCCATCCAATTGAATCCACAATATGAGGATGCTTACAGAAACAGGGGCACCGCCAAATTGTATAAGATCGGATTCATCTCCGATGGGCTTGGCAATTTATCCTACCAGGACATTTACCAGAGGAGATACGAGATTAAACAAATGCGGAGATTCGGATTGGCTTACGATGGCATCGGCGATTTTTCAATGGCGATCAAATTGAATCCAACCGATTACGAAGCTTATCACGATCGGGGTTGTGCCTATAATGCGTTGGGTTATTTCCACCGCGCTCTCCACGATACGCAAAAAGCGGTTGAGTTGAATCCGAATCCCTATTCATACAACAATCGTGGTGTCGCCTATTACAATCTGCAAAAATACCAGAAGGCAATCGGCGATTATACCATTGCAATTCAAATGGGAACCGATAATCTCCAACCGTATTACAATCGCGGAACTGCGCGAAACAAATTCAAGCAATGGTCCAACGCAATTGCAGATTTCAACGCAGCCATTGCCATCGATTCGTCGTATGCCTGCCTGTACGAAGCGCGCGGATATGCGGAAGAGATGACAGGAAATGCACCGGCCGCTGTGAGGGATTTCAGACAGGCGATGAAAATGGATCCGGTAAATATGGATTATTATGTGGATGAATTTGACCGCGTACAACGATTGGCAAAGAAGGAAAAAAAATAACCGATTTTTAAAAATCAACTTGGTGCTACGCTTGAATATTGAAACCCTTTTGCCTTTCAAACCTTTCAACTTACTCCATGAATTTTTACATTTTTTCACAACTAAAATCGCCCGTCTCCCACCCCTTGTCCCTCGTCCCTTTTTCAGTACCTTTAACCTTTGATGAAATTCGCCAATCCGTACTTTCTTTTCGCTCTCCTTGCACTGGCGATTCCGATCATTGTTCACCTTTTCAATTTCCGGAAATTCAAACGCGTTTTTTTTACCAACGTCCGTTTTCTCAAGGAAGTCAAGCAGGATACACAGGCACGCAATAAACTCAAGCATCTTCTCATTCTTGCCTGCCGTTTGCTAGCCGTATTTTTTCTGGTGTTCGCATTTGCACAACCCTATCTCCCGCGCGACAATGGTGCCGTGCGTACCGGCGATAAAGTGGTCAGCATTTACATCGACAATTCTTTCAGCATGGATGCCGTTGGAAAAAACGGAACGCTGCTTGATGAAGCGAAAAAAGATGCACGTGAAATTGTTGCCGCTTACAAACCCAGTGACCGTTTTCAGATTCTGACCAACGATTTTGAAGGCCGTCACCAACGGTTGGTGAATCGCGAAGAGTTTTTGGAATTGGTGGATGAAGTGCAATCAAGTCCGGCTGTAAAAACTCTCTCTGAAATTACAAAACGCCAACAGGATGCATTGAACACTTCTGAAGGGATTCAATCGGGAAACAAACAGGCATTCCTCATCAGCGATTTTCAAAAATCGATTTCTGATTTTGATCTTGTCAAGACCGACAGCTCCATTCATTTCCGTCCTGTTCCCGTCATTGCACAAAACAGGAATAACATTTACATCGACTCCGTTTGGTTTTCCACTCCGGTTCGTCAACTGAATACACAGGAAGCATTGCACATCCGCTTGAAAAGCCATTCGGATGTTGCCAGTGAAAATGTCCCCATGCGTTTGTACATGAACGGACAGGCACGTACGCCGGCGAGTTTCAGCATTCCGAAAAATGGGACAACGGATACTGTTATCTATTTCACCGCAAGAGAGCCCGGCTTGCAACAGGGATTGGTGGAGATCAAT
>CAYMZV010000215.1:0-2036 GCA_964394965.1 uncultured Chryseobacterium sp. | reverse complement strand
TCCTGTGACATTCGACGATCATTTTTATTTTTCATACGACATCTTGAAATCCATTCCGGTGCTTGCGATAAACGGAGCTGAAGATGGAAATGCCGTTTCAACTTCCGATTATGATTATCTCAAATCGCTTTTTGGAAATGACTCCGCCTTTTCATTCACAGAATCGCCGGAAAATAAATTGGATTATTCTTCCATCGGGAATTTCAGTTTCATTGTCATGAACGGATTGAAAACGGTTTCATCCGGACTTTCCTCCGAATTGAAAAAATTTGTGGACAATGGCGGAAGCATTTTTGTTTTTCCCGGCGATGATCTCGACTTTCAATCGTACAAGGATTTTCTGCAGCCGATGGGAGTGAACAGTTTTGAAAAATTGGATACGGCGAGAACGATTGTCGACAAATTGAATTTCACACATCCGCTGTATGCAGGCGTTTTTGAGAAGACAACCGGAAATATTGACCTGCCTGCCGTTTACGATCACTATAAAATTTCAGCGGGAGTCAGGACAACGCAGGAAGAATTGATGCGTTTAAGAAATGGCGATCTTTTCTCGGGAAGTTTCCGTTCGGGAAAAGGAAATGTTTATTTGTGTGCCGTTCCGCTTTCCGATGCATGGAGCAATTTTCCGCGTCATGCCCTGTTTGTTCCGACACTTTATCAGGCTGCACTTTTTTCGCAACCGCAAGGCCAATTGTTTTATACCATTGGCAGCAATGAAAATATCGATCTCGGTGCCGTTCCTGAAATCGGGGAAAATGTTTTCCATCTTTCCGAACCGACAAAAAATTTCGACATCATACCCGCACACAATATCATTGACGGCCACACGATCCTCGATGTGCATCGTCAGGTTTCGCAACCGGGAAATTATTTTGTGAAATTGGGCAAAGACCAAATCGGTGGAATCTCATTCGATTTCGACCGCAAGGAATCCGATCTCACCACTTTGTCTTCCGATGAAATCAAGAAAGGATATGAGGATTCGGGATTGAAGAACTTTTCATTGCTTGAGAATGATTCCAAGGGATTGACTTCCGCCTTGACAGAATTGGATTATGGAATTCGCCTTTGGAGAATCTGCATCTGGCTCACTTTGCTTTTCCTTCTTGCCGAAATCCTTTTGATTCGTTTTTGGCACAATGATCCGAAATTGAAAATTAATCCAACGACAAACTGATAGCATGAACGTTCTCCTCCAAAACGTACTCATCATCGATCCGAATTCCCCGTATCACAATCAGCGCAATGATGTGTTGATTGAAAAGGGAATGATTGCACAAATCGGGAAATACATTTCTGCAGATGGCACAAAATTGATTTCCGGTGAACACTTTCATGTTTCTCCCGGCTGGATGGATTTGCACACGCACCTGTGTGATCCCGGTTTCGAATTCAAGGAAACAATTGAATCGGGTGCCGTTGCCGCCGCAAAAGGCGGATTCACCGCTGTGTTGACCATGCCTGACACTTTTCCCGTTGTACAGACAAAATCGGCGGTTGAATATATTATCAAACGTTCACAACAACTTTCCATCGACATTTTTCCTGCAGGTGCACTCACACAAAATCTGGATGGAAAAGAAATGGCGGAGTTGTACGACATGCATCTGGCCGGAGCAAAAGCGTTTACCGATGCGGAACATCCCGTGCATCATGCAGGCTTGCTGGTGCGCGCGCTCATGTACGCGAATAATTTCGGTGGAAAAATACATGTGCGTTGCGACGAGGAAACGATTTCGCATGGCGGACAAATGCACGAAGGCCCGATGAGTACGACACTTGGATTGAAAGGAATTCCATCGCTAGCGGAAGAATTGATGATTGCACGGAACATTTATCTCGCCGAATATGCAGCCGCTCCGATTCATTTCATGGGAGTGAGTACGGAAAAGGGAATACAACTCATTCGCGATGCAAAACAAAAAGGATTGAATGTGACAGCGGCTGTTCACGCTTACAATTTATTCTGGAACGATTCCGAACTGGCGGACTTTGACACAAATTATAAAGTTGATCCTCCGTTGCGAAGTGAG
>CAYMZV010000214.1:0-7582 GCA_964394965.1 uncultured Chryseobacterium sp. | reverse complement strand
ATAGGTATGCCCTGTTACGACTATGCCATAATTGGAAGTGAATTTTACCGAGAAGGCAGCATCGTATTTTGAAATGCCATAAAGTTTGCTCCAAACCAGGTTTCCAAGATTGTCAATGCAAGTCAGATTCACCTTACTCGAATCATCCAATGTTGTTCCGCTCAATATGATCCAATCGAGAGTGGTGGATTTATTGCTGATGTCCATATCGCTCACGTCCACATTTCCCACATCATACAAATAAGACCAAAGCACATTTCCCTGTGAATCGGTTTTGAAAACCAAATAGTAAGTCGAAGAGCTGTTGAGACTGACTTCACCTTCCACCACATATCCACTGTCGGAACATTGCCTGCATCTCATCCCTTCCAAACCATTACCTCCAATTCCGGAATAGGATCTCGGAGAAGGATTCATTCCGGCATCGGTAACATCATAATGTTTTTCCCAAACCACATTTCCTCCTGCGTCCAATTTCACAAGCTGAAAATAATTCTTGGTGGAATGATAGGTAAGTCCCAATGCAATGTAACCCGAATCCATTGTAGGCTGAACGTAATGATAGGCTTGATTCGGGTCCTGTGTTATGTGTGTCGACCATTGGATACTTGCATTCTTGTCATGTTTCAATATAAAATCATTGTCGTTGTCACGACCCGCTGTGACAAAACCGCTATCGCTTGTCGGAAGGATAAAAAAACCGACATCACAATTGCCGAAATCAACTGTATATTGGAAAGAGGCTGTTTGACCTGAAAGAATTGCAGAACAAATGCAGAAAAGCGATACAAGAAAAGTAAGTTTTTTGCCGTTTCGCATGAATAAATATAACGAAAAAAAAATCTCAGATTTTTATCGGCTCCGGTGGTCCGGGAAATTTTGGTTTTGTCCCGAGTAAATAAATGTCCAGAATCGCTTTCACGCGTGCGAGATATTCCCGGATGTTATTCCTTCCGAAAATATGCTGTGGCGGTTGTTGCGCATTGAACGCAACCGCATTGATTCCGAAATGTTCCGCTATGAATAACGCACGCTCATTCTGGAATTGCTGCGACACCAGAATGATGTTGCCTTGTCCGAAAACCCATTTGCATCTTACCACCGAATCCAATGTCCGGAATCCTGCATAGTCGAGTGTGATGACGGAGTCGGGAACACCAATCGCATTCAACGCTTTTTTCATGTCGGTCGCCTCATCATAATATTCCGTTGAGTTGTCGCCGCTCACAATAATGTGTTTCACTTTTCCCGCTTTCCACAATGCGGCAACGGCTTCCATCCTGTATTTGTAATAAAGGTTTTCACCGTAACGTGTATTCGGACTTGTGCCGAACACGAGTGCGGTGGCACATGCAGGAACATTTTCCACCCGATCGAATAATTTTCCCTGTGCCGATTTTTCAACAATGTAATTTGAAACAATGATGAGTAATAGGAATGCAACAGGAAGATAAATGAGAACCCAGCGTTTCCATCTTTTACCGAAGAGAAAGGATTTTATTTTCCGGAACATTTTTGGAAACGGATTACGGATGTGAATTAGATTCTGACAAAGAGTTCCAACAAAACAAATGCCGCAAAAATGACCGAAGCGATTCCATTCGTGGTTCCGAAAGCGCGATTGACCTTGCTCAGGTCGTTTGGCTTGACAATGCTGTGCTGATAGATGAGCAACGAACAATAGATTCCGAATCCGATCCAATAGAAAATTCCAAAGTGCGCATACCATCCCGCATAAAAAATGAAAGAGGCGGAGATGAGGTGAAAGATTTCCGACACACGCAACGCACCATTTATTCCCAGCCAAGACGGAATGGAATACAATTTATTCTCGCGATCGAATTGTTCATCCTGCAACGCATAAATCATGTCGAATCCGCTCACCCAAAAAATGACGGCGAAAGAAAAGAAGAGCGGAAGCCATGCGAATTCCCCCCTCACGGCGAGCCACGCTCCAATGGGCGCAAGGGAAAGTCCGATGCCGAGAATGAGATGGCACAGTGCCGTAAATCTTTTGGTGTAGGAATAGCCGAGCACTACAAGCAGTGCAACGGGCGAGAGATAAAAGCAAATCGAATTGATGAAAAAGGTGCAGGTCATGAAGAGGAACGAACTGCCGATGACAAAAAGCAATGCCGACCTCGGCGAGATTTTTCCTGCAGGAATTTCCCTTACCGCCGTGCGTTTGTTTTTTGCATCAAAGCTTCTGTCGATGTAACGGTTGAATCCCATGGCTGCACTTCTTGCAAAGATCATGCAGAGAATGACGAGACCGAATAAAGTGAATGAGAATTGCGGCAGCATGTTTTTTTCCTGTCCCGGCAAATTTATTTTCAGTGCGAGGAAATATCCGATGATCGCAAAAGGCATGGCGAAGATGGTGTGACTGAAAACAATCAGCGAAAAATAATCGGAAATTTTTGCCTTGGAAGTTGTACTCACTTTGACAGTTGGAAATAAAGCAACATGATTAACGGCGTTGAATTCAAAAGCATTCCCACATAGCCCGGATTGATCCATTTTGTTTCGATCTGGTAACGTGTGCTGAACAAAACATAAATGCTTGACAATAAAAATCCCGGAAGCATGCAAAGGAAAGCGACCGGTGTTCCCCAACCGGGCAATGGAGCGGCAAACGCAGTCACGATTCCAATACAAAGTCCAAGCCAACCGAGAATGGGGGTGAGTTTTTGCATTGGTGCAAAGATAGACTTGAGATTTGAGACTTGAGACGTGAGAAGGGAAAATATTAAACCATTTTATTGTTCCCATTGCGCAGAATATGCGTCACCTATTTTATTTTCTAATTTGGAAGTACGGCTCTAACTTGTGTTGGAAAGTGCCCCAGTTCCTCTTTAATTTCAGAGAAGAATTTATCCCGTTCAGAATCCAATGCATCTTCCAAACTCGCAGCAACATCATGGAGTAAATTTATTCCTGAGTTGAAACATGCCATTCTGAAAACCTTTTCAGTGATGAGTTTTTCCTTGTATAAAACATAGGCCGAACTGTAATGGAACTTGACAAATCTTCTCGCCTGATTGATTTGCTTTGCTAAAGGATCATTGTTGTGAAGTTTCTCAATCCAGATATCACTGAAATGAATGCCGTAGTCTTCAAGATAAATGCCATATTCGTCACTGCACAATCTTAATAGTCTCAATGATTCGGACATTTCCGGTTTTGCATAATCTTTCATGAACTCAAGCGCAAACTCCGCCTGGGCAACTGCGGATTCGTTTTTTATCGATTTGCCATTCTGTCGAAGTTGGATTATTGCAATCACTATTGCTATGAATTGCAGAAAGTCTAAGATTTCTTTTATTGTCATGACTGTCAATTTTGAGCTGTCACTGTATGCATAACAATGTTTGTAATGGTTTGCGGTTTCGCATAACAGCCGATTGGAAGTTCATTGCTGTTGGTTAGACAGGTTTCATTCCACCACCAACTTTTCAGTATGGGAAGAGTTTTCGCTGTTCATTTTCACAATGTACAATCCAGCTGCCAACAGATCTCCGGGAACGGTAACCGTTGTTTGCCCTTGCTGGACCTGTTGCGAAAAAAGCAATTGCCCGCTCACGGAATAAATCTCGAGTTGGGTTTGTTCCTTGGTTGTGTTAAAATGCAACTCGAAGGATTGTCCGCTGCCCACAGGATTCGGGAAAAGTTTCAATCCCGGCTCGGTGGGAATCTGCGGATCATTGGTGGCGAGTGAACAGTTCGTCATCATGCTGAACGCATCCACTTTTCCGTAACCCCATTTGTAATCGGGCAGATTTGTTCCCGTGAAATTGTCCGTCCTTGCGCAATAGATCACTGCATTTTTCACATCCTGCCACGTTGCCGTTGGAAATTGTTGCAGGTATAAATCCGCACAACCCGAAACAACAGGCGATGCAGCGGAAGTTCCTCCGCTCACGACATGGAATCCTCCGATACCGACATCATCCGGTGCGCCTGCAATGATTGCCGGTAACATGGAGAGTACGCCGCACGAAAGATCATTGGCACCCGGTGCGGTAATGTCCGGCTTGTTTCTTCCGTCACGAGTCGGTCCGATACTCGAATTCCACATGATGTCTTCCGCAGTCACAGTTGTATCGGTAAACCAGGCTCCATTTACATTTTGCCAAACCGCCCTGTTCACATAATTGCCGACAGTGATTGTTCGGTTCGAACATTGGAAACTGCTGCAAAGTGTGTAAGTGGTGTCGGGCGATTTGTAATAGATTATTTTCGGATAAGTGCTCGCCGGGGGAAGTGGATTTCCATACATGTCGAAACTCCAGCAATGGAAAAGTCCGCTGCCGGTGTTCAACAAACTGTAATCATATCCCGTTGCGGAATCGGGTTGAATCAGGAATTCCATGCTGTAGGCGCTTCCTTCAACAGACGCGAGTTTGGTAACGATTGCCATTCGCTGGTTGGCGGCATTCTTGATCGTATCGGTGGAATAAATATTGAGGTTGTTTTGAATGTTGGAGAAAATCGTTCTTCCGCGATCGGCAAAAATTCCATCCTGCGTACAGCCGATTGCAAAATTCGCACCGTTGAAATTATTCGTGTCCGCCCAAAGTTGAATGTAAATGTTGCTTCCCGAATAAGAGAAGAAAGTCATGTTGGTATCACTGGAAAGGGAATACGAAAGATGGATCGGTAAATTTCCGGCATTGCCCGCCGCACAAACAAAAGATCTTGACGGAATATCGAGCAACGTGTCGATCATCATCGCTTGCAAATCCTGTCCGTCGTGCGACCCACCGTAATCACCCACACTCGCATTGATCACACACGGACGGCCGAGCGCCTGTGCACGTGAATAAATGTATGCGGCTGCATCATCAACCGCTGTAGGGGAATTCGCTCCGTTGAAATCAAGGCACACAACAATGTAATTTGATTTTGGTGCAACTCCGCTGTAATCCCTCGCAGTTGTCGAACGTCCGTTGCCCGCAGATATTCCGCAGATTTCCGTTCCGTGACCGTAATATTGCAAATCATTTTCCGTGCATTGTCCTGCGTTGATTTGTGTACTGTCCCACAATGTTCCATAATTCCACGGAGCCGGACCTGTCCCACTTGTATCGCGTTGGTCCCAGATGTTCAGGATTCTGGTGTGGCCGAGTGAATCCTGAAAATCGGGATGTGTGAAATCAACTCCCGAATCAATGATTCCCATAATCACATTGTCGCCCGAATAACCTTGCGAGAGTGGAGCCATACCTGCGCGCACTTGGTTCACACGGCAAATCACTTTCATCGTGTCGTTGAGTGTCCGCATCTTGATCGGCGCATTTCCGATCCGTTCAATTCCGGGTTCATGCGAAAACGAAACCAATTCACCGGCGGGAATTTGAATGGAACAGATATTTCCCTGTGAGTAACGCAGGAATCCGCCGTGTTTTTTTGCCGCGTCTGCAATCTGGATCGGATTTCCCTGCACGAGAATCCCGATGTTTTGTGCCGGATTCATTTGCGAAACTTTCGAATAAAGCGAAAGCGGAATGATCCACGATGATTGCCCGAAAGTGAAAAGCGGCAGGAGAAAAAGTGGCAGCAGGAAGTAAATTATTTTTTTCATGGGGAAATATTCAGTCGTTTTTTTTTTCGGTTCGATGTTCGATATTCTTTTTTTCTTTTTTGCAGTGGAGCGGAAAGTTTTGGCTTTTCTACAATCATTGTTCCTGCTCCATAGGAGTCCTTCGGACTATCACCTCGCGGAGTTTGGCTCTATCAGGGCTATTTTGAAATATGTTTTTTCTGTTTTTTTTACCCAATGACGAATGGCCACCGGAGAAAATCATTTCAAATAAAGATACAAAAATGTGACCAGCCTTCCTACGTTAACGATTTCAGCGGCTACTATTTTTTCCCCGATCTTTACAGAAGAATAATTCCCGCAATGAGAACCCGACTGCCTCTGACATTTTTTTTCCTGCCGCTGTTCTTCAGTGTATTTCTCCACGCCCAAAAGGATTCCACACTCTATTCTCCCGACTTCAAGTTCAAGGAAGGGATTTATTTGAGTTTCGCCGATTTCATTTCCAACCGACCCATTCCAAAATCGTCCATCATTTCCAATAACGACAAGAATGAAATGGATTTCCTGAGAAAGGAAATGACAACCAGACTCATCAATTACACCGACAGCACAGGAAAATTGCAAACGGTTGTCCCTTACAAACTGTGGGGATTTTCAGAAAACAATTCCGTTTACATCCATTACAATTCCGATTTCAATAAGATAGTCGTCATCGGAAGTTTATGTCATTTCACGGCCACCTACACATCGTACATGACCACCGGACCAATGACGGGCGGAGTGGGAGTGGGAACACCGGTGGAAAGCATACAGCAGTATGTGCTCGACATGAAAACCGGAATGGTCATGGATTTTGTGTTGCCCAATATGGAAATCATTTTTCAGCGCGATCCCGATTTGTACAAGGAGTTCATGGCGCTGCGCAAGGGAAAAAGAAAACAGTTGCTGTTTTTCTATTTGCGGAAATACAATGACCGGCACCCGTTGTATTTTTATCCGTGATTATCCCTAACTTTCTATTATGAAAAAGGCAAATCCCAAGCGAATCCTCTTCATCGCATTTTGCCTGCTGTCACAATTCCTTTCTGCACGCGGTAATCTTTTTCCAACCGATTCTACGCTTTCCAATTATTTCTTCGAGGGTGAATACGGAAGGGGAATGGTGAATAACCGCTTTACGAAAAATGCAATCTATTTCAATGCGGGTTATGATCATGTTGTGATGACTGCACGTTTTTGCCGTTCGGGCGGAGCAATGAATGCCAATTATGTTTTTGAGAATGCCTGGTTGATGGGCTATCATTCGGTTTTCGGGCATGGATTCCAAACCACGATTTCAGCAGGGTACAGCAATCTTGCTTTTGAAAATGGATTTCACGAGGTGGGCGATTATGCCCCGTGGCGTTATACAAAAGCATCCGGATTGTCGCTCGAAGCGGAAGGCGAATGGAACATTCCCACGAATGGACATCCTTCCAGTTTTGCACTCAGCGCCATGTATTATTCGACATTCAATTCCCACCAGAATCTCAACGGTTTTATCATCGGAATCAATTTCATACCGACCAATTTTTCGAAAAGGACTTATCAATCCGATCAGGCCATTGCACAAAACAAGCACGACATTCTAAAGAGGGAGAAAGCTGAAAGGACAAAGCTGGGTGTGGTTTATCCCAACATGATCGGAATAAATTTCATCGGCGGCATCTTGCGTGAATTCCATATCAATTATTCACACGCATACAACAGCCGGCATGGTTTTTCCTTTTCCGCCGCTTACCGCTATTCATTGCCTTTCGCTTGGGGTGGAATTTATAGTCTGTACAATAATCCCGATTTGCAATTGATGGGACCTTCCGTTTACGCCGATTGGAATACGTTTGTACCGACACACAGGGGATATTTCAGTTTTGGTGTGAGAACGGGTTATCGTTATCTCGCGAAATCCCGTTATTGGGTGGGCGGTGAAGGATACGAGGAACCATCATGGCTGATTTCCCGGACGAGACAGGACATTTTATTGCAGGAAAGGATTTC
>CAYMZV010000213.1:0-7625 GCA_964394965.1 uncultured Chryseobacterium sp. | reverse complement strand
TATGACTATACTGCAAAAGATTGGGTGCCAAGTACCAAACAACTTCCCGCAAATCCCCTCAGCAACTAATCCCCTATTTGCCATTACATACAAACAACAGGCGTCCCCAAAAAGGATGCCTGTTGTATTTAAGCACAACTCCCGCTATGAAGTACGGGTCACATTGACGGGAGGGAATTGTCCCACTTCATCATCGCCGATCAGGTAACGGACCTTGCAATCCCACGTTGCGGTGAACGTGTTTGTCGAAAGCGCCATCGAATCGAGATAGGTGTTGCGGAACACTTTTGCGAGTGCCACAAAACCATTGTTGTCGCGTCGATCCACTTACAATTGCAAACCGTCGGCATTCCCCTTTTTCCATTTCAGCAACGGATGTCCTGAATACATTTTCCATCGTCATGCAAGCGTACTTGAATCTCCGGACGGAAAACAAGGTTGTATTAAAGGACAACCATTCCCCACTGCAGTCTCTCCGATTTTCATTTGCACAAAGGCGGAATCAACTGTAATTTTTGGACATTCAAAATGCAAGACGCAAATCATTTTGCAAAAACACGGCACTTTCTTTTCCTCAATTATGAAATATTTTTTCAGGAAAAAAGTTTTTGCTGTTAAAAAATCTCAGGCACAATAAAATATTTTTAGCGATCGCGTTTTCTGTCATCTGTGAAAAAAACGATTTTTTTGAGGGGTTTATTTATTCATTCCCAGCTATTTAACTTTTAAAAGGAGGGGGAATTTTTCGGACGAATTGGAAAATCTGTCCCTTGAAAAAGTTCTTTTCTGAATCATCTTTGAAAACTGAATTGAATGAAATTAAAAAATTCATCATCAAGCCAAGGATAACCCTATTCCGTTTTTCACAACTATAAATTACAGCATCAATGCCGATAGCACCCAACGAAGTTCTGAAAGATTATTTCCTCACGGCAGAAAAACCCACAGCCGCGCAATTCGGAACGCTGATCGATTCAATGGTCAACAAGATTGATGATCGTTATTTGCTTGGTCTCCGAGAATATGATCCGAATAAATTATATGCAGTCGGCGATACGACCATTTTCAGCAATGCACTTTACGAATGCAAAGTTGCCACAACCGGCCCGTTCAACCCTCCAAGCTGGCAAGTCATTGCTTCACTTGGCTCAGTGGTTTTTGTCGGCACCTGGGATGCGATCAATAATGTTCCCGCATTGCAAAGTGGTGTCGGTACCAAAGGATACTATTATGTTGTTTCAAATGCAAGTCCAATCCCTTCACAAAATACAATGCTCGACGGCATTGATGATTGGGGAGTAAGTGATTGGGTTATTTTTGACGGGACACATTGGGACAAGGTTGACAATTCAACAGCGCCGACCAAAGCCGCAGATGTGATTTTTGTTCCGAATGGCGACATCACTGCAACCAATGTACAGGATGCGATTGTTGAAGTGCGCGATGATACGGATACGAAACTTGCAACCAAACAGGATTTAATTTCCCTCAAACCGAATTTCTATCCCTACGCAAGCGCTGTACATACATTGTCGGATGGCGTGATCTCCAATGAAACGGATGGTGTTGCATTGGTCAATGGAAAGGTTTTCAGAAGCGCCATCCCTTCAAAAGCGCAACTCAATTTTGGAACGAATGGCAACAATGTAAATATGTCAACGGATGGCGGCATCGGTGCCGAGTCCTCCTTGATCCTTCAAACCGACCGTCTTTTTCTCGAGCGTACAAATTATGGTGCATTGTCGATATTGCCGGGCACAGACAACAATGGCGATGTTGAATTGACAAGTGGCGTAGGAAATGGTTTGTCGATTACAACCGGTGTAGTGCAGCTGAGCAATTCGCAAACCACAAACGGTTTCGTGAAAATCTCTTCGGATGGAACAACGGAAGTGGGGTCCGCCACTTTCAAGATGAGTTCTGCGGCAATCAATGTTCCCAACCTGACCGCTTCGACTGTTCCTTATATCAATGCTTCCAACAATCTTGCCTCTTCATCGGTAACACCTACGGAACTCGGTTACGTTTCGGGAGTGACGTCATCCATCCAGACACAAATAAATTCGAAACAGAATTCACTTGGGTTCACTCCCGTTCCAGATACGAGAACTGTCAATGGACATCCTTTATCAACCGACGTAACCGTTACAAAAACAGATGTCGGTTTGGGCAATGTTGTCAATGTGGATACCACAAATCCGGCAAACATTACTCAGGATTCCACGCACCGTTTTGTAACCGATGCACAAGAAGCGATCTGGGATGCAAAACAAAACGCACTTGGATTCACCCCTGTTCCGAATACAAGATTGGTCAATGGACATGCTTTATCCGCTGATGTAACAATTACCAAGGCTGATGTAAATCTCGGCAATGTTGTGAATGTGGATACGACAAATCCGGCAAACATTGTACAAGACAGTACACACCGTTTTGTTACGGATGCACAAGAAACAACGTGGAATGGAAAACAGGATGCGCTCGGATTCACTCCCGTTCCAAATACGAGAACGGTAAATGGTCATGCATTATCTGCAGACGTAACTGTTACCAAGGCAGACGTCAATCTGGGTAATGTTGTCAATGTGGATACCACAAATCCGGCAAATATTACACAGGATTCCACACACCGTTTTGTAACGGATGCACAGGAAGCCACTTGGAATGGGAAACAGGATGCACTCGGATTCACTCCCGTTCCAAATACAAGAACGGTAAACGGACATGCATTAACAGCCGATGTCACCATTACAAAAGCCGATGTCAATCTTGGCAATGTTGTCAACTTGGATACAACCAATCCTGCAAACATCACTCAGGATTCCACTCACCGTTTTGCAACCGATGCAGAAAAAACAACATGGAATGGAAAAGTGGACCGTGCGGGCGATACCATGTTGGGTGATCTTCAGCTTTCCACAACAGGCACTCCTGCAAATCCCGCTTCAGCAACTTCAAGGCAATATGTACTTGACCAGATTGCCGCTGCTCCCGGTCAAGTGAAGACAATAGCATTGCCTTTTACATTTTTTGTCAATAACGGATTTTTCTCCGTCACCACACTTAACACTTGGACAAGACTTACATCATCGTCACCCACACTTCAAATGAGAGTTGTTGTTCCTCCTCCCGGAACCATTTTCCCGGGCACAACACAAGTGTCGGGAAGAATTGTCGTGGATTATCAGACGGTGAGTGCTCCGAGTGTAACCCAGACACAAGGAAGGGTTGGGTTGTATGATTTCACAACTTTTGGAACTGTCACACCGGTAACCGGAACTGATTTCCTATTGAATACACAAGCCTCTTTCGGTGTAGTCACCGGTCCTTCGTTCAATCTCATCGGCCCAACTTCTCCGGCTTATCCGCTTCAGACAAGCAGAACCTTTGAAATTATCGTGGAGAGAACGGCTGGAGTTGCCGGCAGTGGAATAACGCCTGCGGTGAATATTGAATGTGCAACACTCATCTTAACCTATTCATAATCAGTTTTTCAAAAATGAAAGAAGCCACCATAATTTATCCCCAAGCATTCATGCTGACAGGAATGTATAACGATCCAAGGGATCTTGATTTCACTTTTTATGCACACGAAAAAGTGACCAGCAATTCCGATGGAACACCTGCCGAAAAACAATACTACATGAATTATGATGCGGGAACAAATACATTTTCGAATCTGGCTGTGGATTGCAATTACACCTATACACTTGATGGAAGCGGCAATGTGCTCAAATGTGTGGAAGACATCGATTGGTATTTCGAGGATGGTACAACCATTGGCGTATCACGTGAATTGATTCAGGTTTTTTCTTAGAAACAAAGAATGACAAAGTAGAATGATCGACGAAGCGCTTGATTTCTTAACGAACGAAATAAATGCATATCTCCTGCTGAAGAATTTGCCGACAACGGCAGCGGTACCTGAGATTGTATTGACAAACGTAGCGGCCGAAGATGGCAATTGGGCCATTCCCCCACGCACGCTTGGGCTTTCGCTGATCAACATTGAGGAGGAACGTGTTTTCAAGGATCAACAAACGGCTTTCAGGAATGCGAGCGGGAACATTGAACATTACAACCCGGAAATAAAACTCAATCTCTACATTCTCGTCAGTGCAAATTTTGCTGCCGGTGATGCAGGCGGTGGCCCGAATACAACCGGTGTTTACAAGGAAGGATTGAAACAGCTTTCCTATGTAGTCAGTTTCTTCCAGGGAAAAAATGTTTTCACACCGGACAATTCCCCGAGTATGACTGCGGATTTGAAAAAACTGGTTGTCGAATTGTACTCCTCCTCTTTCGAACAACAATATAATTTCTGGACAGTTGTCGGCGCGAAATATCTGCCGTCTGTCCTATACAAGGTGCGCATGCTCTTCTATCAGGAACAACGTCTGCTCGATCAGCAATTGCCAATCACGAATCTGAACATTACATCATCACAGAGTTAACGCATGAGTTCAATCATCTATAATAAGGCTTTTGCAGTGGAGTTGTCGCACGATTTCTACACGACGGATAATGAATTTGAGATTAACCGTTTGTTTGATATCGCACCGACTTCCGCTTGTGCAGATTTGATGCGCAAGGGCCGTATGCGTTTTGTGCGGACAGAAACCGGTTTCACTGTATTTTTCCAATCGTATCTCGATGAAAATAATATTGTGCAGCCATTGGTAAAATTGAGTGACGGAGCGGAATTCCTTTTTGCCGTGCTGATAAAAGACATTCCCAATTTCCTTTTGAATGTCACCGATTTGAACATCCGTGACAATGCAGGCAACATCGTCAAGGCTTACGGGTCGGGCATGACTTATTTTCTCACTGCGAAAGACAGTGATTCGGATACCCTATTGGATCCTTCGCTCATCGATCAAATCCGTCCGCAGGTATTCACTTACAGTTTCCGTGGAAGGGAGCTTGTCAATCCTTTTCCTTCTTATACGGGTCCGGTCAACATCACTGTCAAGGATGAAAGCAACACAACAATTTTCACCTTTTCGCATTTCAATTCCGACGCGTCAACGGGAATCTATAATCTTCCATTGGATTTTTCGGCACAACCGAACGGGTTGTATCATATAGAGGCGAGAAAAGATTTGACATCTCCATCGGACGTTGTCGTTCATCAAGCCGACCTGTACATTGACAATACGCTTGCACGCGAAAATGTTTTCGGTTTGATCCGTCTCACCTACACAAGTGCAAACAATCTTTATACAACCACAACCAATCCTGCGGGTTATCTCACATTCACTTATCCTTTCATAAACAGGAAAGTCCGTTGGAGATATTATGTATCCATCAAGGATTATCCTGCCGGATTCTTCCCGACAAATTATCTGCAGATCGTTGATACAGCAAGTTCCAACGCCTACACCTTCACACCGGTAGATGCTCCAGGGGTTCCGCATCCGAGCTTTCAAATCAATGGAATGAATACGGTTGTCATCACTTCCACCGGAGGTGGTCCGGGCGCTGTACACGATGGGCAAATACCATTCAGCGAAACAGCCATCTCGACTTTTCAATTGCAACAAATCGGTGGGACTTTACCAAAAATACTGATCAATGTTTTACCGAATGCTTCGGTGATAGGAGTGGATTCCAATCAACTCAACACTACAGCTCCCACCGATCTGCCGCCTTATGCAGAAATATTCCTGACGATCGATACACTTTCCACCTGATAAGAAATTGAAACACGACATGAAACGAACCTCATTGAACAGCAGCTGAAAAATATTTTTCGAAAGGCAAAACGCTTTCGGGAGAAAATCGAACTGTAAACAAACAACTCTCAATAAGTATAAAAATAAAATCTTAAAAAAATATGGCGCTTAATCCAACCACACCTGGAGTTTATATCCAGGAAATATCAACACTGGCACCTTCGGTGGCACCTGTGCCGACAGCAGTACCTGTGTTTATCGGGTATACCGCACAGGCTGTCCTTAACGGGCAACCTCTTACTTACCCTACCAATCCGATCCGTATAACTTCAATGCTTGATTTTCTGACAATATTCGGAGGGGGCAACAATGAGTTATTCGATGCTACTCTTACAGGAACAAACGTTGATATAGCAACTGCTATCAATGAAAATTCAGGTCAGGATTTCCGTTTGTTTTACCATATGCAAATGTTTTACGCGAATGGTGGAGGCAACTGTTATATCATTTCCGTCGGGAATTATGGTTCTACAAATAGTGGAACAGCTCTGCTGAATGCAATTTCTCTTGCTGAACAAGTTGATGAAATAACAATGGTCGTTGTCCCTGAGGCTGTTTCTTCAGGAGTAACCGATTCAATACAACGGGCAATTTACGATGAGATGTTGGCTCATTGCGCAAAATTGCAGGATCGTTTTTCAATCTTTGATGTAAAAGCCAGAGGCACTTCTATTGCGGATGACGCTGATAAGTTCCGCAATCTTAATGTGAGTGCAAACAATCTCAATTATGGTGCAGCATACTACCCACCATTTACACCTACAATTTCTTTCGATTATATTGATGCTGGAGTTACCATCCATGCAACAGATCTAAGCCTTCCCGCTAGTGTACAGGCTTTCGATAATTTTAGTCTTGATATGGTGAATAATGGAAGAATTGCTTCTGTACATGTTGCAATTACGCCTTCTGACGCCATGAATTTGACGATTAATAATGTAACAGTAAGTTCAACAACGTTACCTGTAAGCGACGCAACAGCACTTGCCAATGCAATTAATTTAAATCCATTGTTGACTGCGTTTTTAACTGTGAATATAATTGCAGCAAACGATATACAGCTTGTGGCAAACAATTCAGGTTCACCAGCAAGTTTTGTATTTACCGGCTCTGACTCTGGCAACGTAACTCTAACATCAATTGTAACAGGGATTTCTCCTGACAAAGCTCTTTACAATAGGATTACAGCGCAATTGACTGCTTATCCTATGGTGCTTTATCCGTCAGCAACTATGGCTGGTATTTATACATCTGTCGATAATGATCGTGGAGTATGGAAAGCTCCTGCAAATGTCGGAGTGAGTTTGGTCAGTTCATTGAATATACTTATCAAGGATTCTGATCAGGAAGGTTTGAATGTGGATCCTACTTCCGGTAAATCAATTGATGCAATCCGCAATTTCTCTGGTCGTGGTATTCTCGTATGGGGAGCACGAACACTCGATGGCAATAGCAATGAGTGGCGTTATGTAAACGTTCGTCGCCTTTTCATTTTTGCAGAACATTCCTGCAAACTTGCTTCTGAATTTGTTGTCTTCGAACCTAATGACAAAAATACTTGGCTTCGAGTGAAAAGCATGATCTCAAATTTCCTCACCAATCTCTGGCGCGATGGTGCACTTGCAGGCGATAAGCCTGAACAAGCTTTTTTCGTAAAAGTGGGTTTGGGTGAAACAATGACCGCTCAAGACATTCTCGAAGGTCGATTGATTGTACAGATCGGTCTCGCTGCTGTACGTCCGGCTGAATTCATTGTTTTGCAGTTTGAACACAAATTGCAAGAAGCATAATCCAAAAATTCATCTAACAAGTTAAAACTATAAACAATGGCTATAAGCAACCTTTCCACTCCTGGCGTTTACATCCAGGAAATCTCTACACTTCCATCTT
>CAYMZV010000212.1:0-7628 GCA_964394965.1 uncultured Chryseobacterium sp. | reverse complement strand
CATCCATGCGTTGCGCAATTTTCCCATAATCATCGTCACCCTCATTTTTGATCGAAGTGAAAATGACAGCGTAATAGGGTGGAGGAGGAGTGTGGGCGATTTCCAATTTGATGGTTGTCGATTTCCAATTGCAAAAGCCAAATCACAAATCGGCAATCACTGAATTGGAAATTATTTTTTCAGTACACCTGTCGTGACTCGAACACGAAACCGTCGGTTTAGAAAACCGATGCTCTATCCAGTTGAGCTACAGGTGCAAAAAAGAATTGCCGAATTCCAATTTTCAATCGCCGATTTTAAATCGGAAATCGGAAATTGAAAATCGGCAATCAAATTGTCGGGGTGGCCAGACTCGAACTGACGACCCTCTGCTCCCAAAGCAGATGCGCTACCAACTGCGCTACACCCCGAAATTTATTTTTAAAGAACGAATTTACTTTTTCAACTCATCACGCAACCCGAGCATTTTCAGCGCTGTGATGGCGCCTTCGTCTCCCTTGTTCCCGTGAATTCCCCCTGAACGCTCCATTGCCTGTTCAAGCGAATTTGTCGTCAGGACGGCAAAGATAACAGGTTTACTCAAACTGATATTCAATTCTGTGATTCCGTACGTAACTCCTTGACAGATAAATTCAAAATGTGGGGTTTCTCCCCTAATCACACAGCCAATGCAAATGACGGCATCGATATTTTCACTTTCTCCCAGCCATTGGGCACCCAGTGTCAATTCAAATGTTCCGGGCACTTGATGCACTTGAATGTCATTTTCCCGCACACCGTATTTTTTCAAGGAGGCGATTGCTCCATCACGCATGGCAAAAGTCACTTTTTCATTCCATTCGGCAACAACAATTCCAATGCGTTTTCCTTTCCCGGAAGGAACTTTTTGGGAATCATGTACTGAAAGGTTTTTTAGTTCGGTTGCCATTGTTCATTGAAAGTAAAAGTCCCGCACCGTAAGCTTCGGAGCGGGACTTTCAGGTCTGAATCTTTTTTATTTTACAGTACCGCCAACTCTGGCGATGTATTTGTCGATTTGTGTTGCCTCTTGCGATTCAGGGTAATCGGTTTTTATCTGCTGATAAAGTTTCAACGCCTCATCTTTTTGCCCTTTGTCCTCATAGGCATAACCCGCTTTTTTCAGGAAGATGGGAGAGGTGAGTTTATTGGGATTCTTTTTCGCCGCTTTCAGGTAATATTCAATGGCCTGATCGGGTTGATTTTTTTCCATATACGCATCACCAATCATTCCCAATGACATCGAACTTAAAAACATATCATCGGAATTGAAATCACCCAATGATTCGATGGCTTTGTCGTATTGTTTTGTGTGCAGATAACTTACGCCTGCATAATATTTCGCAATGTTGCCGGCAGAGGTCATGCCGTAATCATTCGTGATTTCCGCGAAACCGGCGGTATCGCCTTTGCCATTCAACGCAAGGTTGAAGGAATCCTTCGCGAAATTCATTTCCGCATGGTACATTTTTCCCGCTGCCTCATCATTCCGCGGATTCAGATAGAGTTTTTTCCATCCAAAATAAATCCCGACAAGCAAAACAACACCACCGACAATAAGCAAAAGGCTTTTTCGGTTCTGTTCTATGTAATGTTCGGTCTTGTCAAACGCGCCCTCGATATCGATCGCAGGCTGCTCTTTTGTTTCTTTTGCCATTTGAATTCTTCCCTATTTTGCTAATAACAGGGGGCAAAAATAATCTTTTTTTCCACTATGGCAGAAATCCCTATCCTTTTTGGCAAATTTGTACCTCCGAAGGAGTCCTTTGGACTGACCAACCTCTTCCCATGTACCTAAAACGCTTGTCTTTACTGCATTTTCGCAATTACGAAGAGGTAACCATAGATTGCTCGGAACGGATCAATTGTTTTACGGGACTGAATGGCTCCGGAAAAACAAATCTTCTGGATGCGATTCATTATCTCTCACTATGCAAAAGTTTTCTCAATCCCATCGACAGTCAGAATATCCGTTTTGATGAACCTTTTTTTGTGGTGCAGGGAATTTTTGAGGAGGGAACGGATTCGGCAACAGCGGTGGAAAACAATATTTTCTGCTCGGTAAAACGTGGACAGCGGAAGGTTTTCAAGAAGAATGGAAAAGAATATGACCGTCTTTCCGATCACATCGGTCTTTGTCCTTTGGTTGCAGTTTCACCGGCAGACGCTGTGCTTGTAACCGGAGGAAGTGAAGAGCGAAGGCGATTCATGGATACCGTGATTTCGCAATTCAATAAGAATTATTTGGAACAGCTCATCGCTTACAATCATGTTCTTTCGCAGCGTAACGCCTTGTTGAAACGGATGGCTGAAGGACAGATACCCGATGATGGAACATTGGAAGTATTGGATTTGCAATTGGAAACCCATGGCGCGCCGGTATACATTGCCCGTAAAGCCTTCATCCGTGAACTCTTGCCGTTTTTCAGCAGCTATTACGAGCAGTTGAGTGGAGGTGCGGAAAAAGTGGAATTGGAATACCATTCGAAACTGCATGAACATTCCCTTGCCGATTTATTGAAACAAACCATTTCCCGTGAAAAATTCTTGGGCCACACTACAGTGGGAATTCACAAGGACGATTTGGATTTGAAAATAAACGGTCATTCCCTGAAAAGAAGCGGATCGCAAGGGCAACAAAAAACATTCCTGATTGCACTCAAGCTCGCCGAATATGTTTTTCTCGATCGCGCCGCAGGGAAAAAACCTATGCTGATCCTTGATGATGTGCATGATAAACTGGATGCCGACCGCGTCTTTCGGTTGATGGAAATAGTTTGCGGAAAAGGTTTCGGACAATTATTCATAACGGACACAGGAGCGGGAAGAATGAATGACCTGTTTTCGGGTAAGGGTTTGCCGTATAAAATGTTTCATGTCGTTGATGGAAAAATTTCATGATGTAGAGTTGCACGTTACAAGTGATGGATTCAACAAGCGTTTTTTACACATGTCCCTCGTCCCACGCCCCACATCATCGTATTTTGGCATGATTCTTTCTTTGATACTGTTCAATCGGCACACTGAAAACACGTTATTCCATTGCCTTGTGTAACCGATTTTGAATAGCTTTGTCGAACATTTTAAAACAACCACGCATGTCTAAGCGTTACCTCTTTCTTCTTGCAGCAATCGTCGGAATGAATCATTTTGTTTCGGCACAAACTGCAATGGTTACACCACCAAAACAGGCACCGGTTTATACCGGATTATCCGCAGCCGGAGATCAAAAACGTGACAATGGCGATTTTGCAGGAGCGATCGTCGCCTATACTGCCGAGATCACAAAAATTGATGCCGACGCACAACGCATTGTAAAACTCAAGGCGGATTATCAAAAAATGAGCGAGTTCGATAAAATGAATGCGAACCAGGATGAAGTGAATAAATCCTATCTCGATTGGGCAAAGCTTTATTATGGTCGCGCCATGTCCAATATCGGATTGATGAAAAAAACGGACGCAAAACCCGATCTGGATATGTGTATCGGTTTGGACCAGACAATTGCCGACGCCTATTATCAACGTGCGATGATCATCAATTCCAAAGACACAAAAGATGCAGCCTGCATTGACATGAGCAAGGCCGCATCATTGGGAAGTGAAAAGGCAAAAATCGCATTCGATGATAATTTCTGTTGGAATTCCGCAGCTCAACATTACAAGGAAGGCTGCTCGCAAGTAACCCTTCACCAATATGATGGTGCGGTGAAAGAATTGGATATGGCAATCGCACTTTGTCCCGATTCCGGCATGTATTATTCAAAGCGCGGACAGGCTTATCTGGGTTTGGGAAACAAGACAAAAGCCGTAGCCGATTTTACAACTGCAACCGAAAAATCGCCGAACAATGCAGATGGATTTTATCAGCTTGGTTTGTATTATTTCAATCAGGATGATTTTGAAAAGGCGTTTGACTTCCTGACACAATCCCTTGCCAAGGATGCAAATAATTACGACGCTTATGTTTACCGTGCACAATGTTGCGAACGCCAGAACAAAATGACATCGGCCATTTACGATTACGGTCAAGCCATTTCAATTCGCCCACAGGATCCGGAAGCATATTATCGCCGCGGTTTGATCGAACGTGACATGAAAGATTCCGGAAAAGCATGCAAGGATTTTGCAAAAGCTTCCCAACTCGGAAATACGGATGCAACCGAATACCTGAAAGAGTGCAACAAATAATTTTCGGGATCGCTTACAACAAAAAAAATATTCATGACAGAAGTCGCTTGCATTTGTGAGCGACTTTTTTCTTGCGTCATTATTCTGAAAATTGTGAAGTAACTTTGTTGAAATGGAAAATGACCACTTGAAAGACATTCCTCCGACAGCGGAAATCGATAAAACGAAAATTGCTGCCCAGGGAATGGAAGGTGTGAAACAGGAAAGGGCATTCCTCGAGGGACCACGCTCACGGAAAAAAGAATTCCTGTTTGCAATCGGTGTCTTGCGTGAATTCATCAAGGGATTCCGAAAGCTTCATTTTGTGGGACCCTGTGTAACTGTGTTCGGTTCAGCGCGATTCAAGGAAGGACACAAATATTATGAGTTGGCACGCGAAGTGGGGAAAGGAATTTCAAGATTGGGATTTACGGTAATGACCGGCGGCGGTCCGGGAATAATGGAAGCTGCCAATCGGGGGGCACGTGAAGAAGGCGGAAGATCGGTGGGTTGCAATATCATTCTGCCGCACGAACAAAATCCAAATCCGTATCTGGATACTTGGGTCGACATCAAATTCTTTTTTGTGCGAAAAGTTTTGCTGTCGAAATATTCCTACGCATTTGTAGTCATGCCCGGTGGATTTGGAACGATGGACGAACTTTCAGAAGCGGTGACTTTGGTGCAAACCGGAAAAATGCTGCGCTTCCCAATTATAGTCATGGGATTGGAATATTATGCACATCTCATTTCCTATTTTCAAAAAATGGTGGAGGAAGGAACGATTGCAAAAGCGGATATGGATTTGATTTTGTTTACCGATTCGGTGGAAGAGGCGATGAAATGGTTGGAACAGGGAGCCGTTGAAAAATTCGGGTTGAGAAAAACATTCAAGCCGGTTGGGATTTTCGGTGAAAGGTGATCGATACCGATTAGCCATTCGCTATTGGCTGATAACCTATAACTACGTGCTGAATTTTGTCTTGTCCAGATCACTGAATTTTTTCTTGTTGCGGAAAAAATATTCCATGATGAGTGTTTTCCGGTAAATGCAAGTGGTGGCGTATTTTTTTATTTCCTTTTTCAACGCCCTTCTTTTTCCCAGCGTTTTTCCCAGCCGTCCGTAAAAACTGAAATGCGCCCGCACTACGGCCCATCCATGTGCGAAATCACCCGACAGGATGAAGCGCATGCTTGCGATTCCATCGAATACCATGCGCAAGAATATTTTCAATCCGAACCAGCCTGGCGCGTGATTTTTTGTGAGGAGCACCAAGTTGTTCCTGAAATTCAAGAAAGTTTTTTTCGGATTCTGTTTCGACAATGTTCCTGCACCGACATGAAAAACGGTTGAATCGCCGCAATACATCACTTTCCAGCCACGGTTACGCATGCGCCAACACAAATCGATCTCTTCCATGTGCGCGAAAAAATCCTCATCCAATCCGCTCACTTCTTTCCATGCTGATGCGCGTACAAACAGGCACGCACCCGTTGCCCAAAAAACTTCGCAGGAATCATCGTACTGTTGCGTATCCGTTTCATACGTGTCGAAAATCCTGCCGCGGCAAAATGGGAATCCCCACTTGTCGATGAATCCGCCTGCAGCTCCCGCATACTCGAATTTTTCCCTGTCGTTGAATGCACGGATTTTTGGTTGACAGGCTGCAATGTTCCGATCATTGTCCATCATTTTCATGATGGGATCCATCCACCCGGAAGTCACTTCAACATCGGAATTCAACAACACATAATATTCCGCTTCAATTTGTTTCAACGCATCATTGTATCCTTTTGCAAATCCGCCATTGGAAGTGAAAAGGATGATTCTTATCTGGGGAAAATTTTTGCGCAACCAATCGACAGACTCGTCCGTTGACGCATTGTCGGCCACAATTATTTCCGAAAAATCAGGATTGTTATTTACTACGGAAGGAATGAATTGCTGGAGAAATTTTTTTCCATTCCAATTCAATATGACAACAGCTGCTTTGGCCATAGAATGATCCAGTGATTCAGGAGTTCAACGATCCAAGATCATTGCTTGTTGAACCGTCTTCATTTTTAAGGATTTCGAATCGATGAATCATTGGATTCTTGAATGTCAATGGGGATGATCATAGAAATCACCCGATTGGTTTCCGTAAGTCGGATTGCCCGTTTGCTGATCCAGATTGTTCGTTGGCGTATCACGTTTTACAAGACGCAATTGCCAATTCTCATCATAAATTTCACCGCGTGCATCGGAGTGAATCAATTGATAATTATTCGTAACCAAATCGAAATCGGCGAAGACGAATTTTTTGTTTGTCTGCGTGGTAATGTCGGATTGATTGACAGGCGAAACATTCGGGTTGGTGCGAATCGAATAGTATTGCCAGATTTCATAAGGATATGAATTGGGTTCGGTGCTGACAGGTGTCCTGACATCGGGCGGACCGTATTCAAGATAAACACGTCCCCTGTCCGTTTCATAACCCTTGATGTGCAACGATCCGAATTCGGTATTCACTGCAATCACCTTTTGATCGTAAGCCAACCAGGCGCCTTCGGGATTCGTTTCATTTCTTGCCACCCAAAAATTATAAATGAACTGTTGCATTAATTTTATGTCACCCGCCTTGATTCTGTTTTCCTCGAATTCAACTTCGGAAGTGCTGCTGATGGGACGGAGGCAACGGATGATGTCAACCAATGAATCGCCATTCGTGATTTTTCCGACAAAAGTATTTGAAACATCAAGGGCGCTTACATCATCCAATTTGAACCTCACACCGGGATTGAATCTTTCGAACGGACATTTTCGCAATCCGAGTAAACGGTTCGATGGATTCCGCACCTCGACAACCAGATTGTATTGTCCGGAAGGAAGATTCTTGATATCGAAAGAGTATAAAAGCGTAACAACATTTTGCGCCGCGGGTTTTGCAAAACCATTGAAGTCCTCCAGCTTTTTTTGGGTTGCGGCAACTTCGATGTAATAGAGAACAAGGAATTTTGAACCGATAGACAAAACTTTTTGCGTGTTGTAAATCTCTCCGTAAAAATTCAGCTTGTCCATGTTCGGTGGAACCAACGTGGAAACGTAGGGAACAAGATCGTAACCGCTTTTTGTAAGTGAACTTTGTGTTGTCGCCTGACTGAATGATTCCAACAGTTCAATGTGTGAAATGGAAACGGAATCCGGATCGAGGTCGATCAAAATGGAGGTCTTGACTTCCACTGCATGCAACGGAAGCCGGTTCAAATCGGTGAGAATGATTTGCAGGTTATACGATCCGGTCGCAATCGGAATTCGTTGTTGGTCGAGGAAATTCACTTCTTGTGTGGTATCGTCAAGTTCGGGACTGTTCAGAACGTAATGACGGGGCGAATGAATGGAATCGTCACTCGACAGAAATGCCATTACCACATCAATCGCAGCTTGATATTTCCCGTTTT
>CAYMZV010000211.1:0-7631 GCA_964394965.1 uncultured Chryseobacterium sp. | reverse complement strand
CATCACTCACTTCGAAATTGGTGGTGGTGGAAGATGGATTCGGAAAAACGGAAACCTGATTTTGTGCGGCAAATTCATTCATGCCCACCCATCCGCTGAAATACATGTCATCGATCCAAAGTGTGCTTCCGGGTCTTGGAAACATATCATCGGTTGCCGAAGCGATAATGATGCAAGTGTCGGGTGTGAGTGTATTCGGGAATAATGGGTTGTAATAAAAATTGGTATTGTATTGTGTCCAATTCACGGCGGAATTGATTATTTGTCTCGCCCACGCAAGTGTATCTGCCGACGCGCCATTCCAATGTGTCAATGCCACCTCGACGAATCCGGAATCACCTGCAGACATTGGCGTGTAATGGTCCCACCAAGTGAAAGTTGTCGGGCGTGCCGTACATGCATAACCGAACGTTGCGGTTTGTGCTGCAATGTTGATTGATCCTGTCCAAATCAATCCAACCGTATCGGGAATGGTTCCGGAAGCAGGATTGGAAGTCAATGCCACACTCATGATTTTGGCGCTGTAATTTCCCGAATGCGGATTGACACTGTCCTTGAAACAAGAAACGGGATTTCCACCGAGAAGAAAATTGTTCAGGAAGTTGAATGTTCCCCAACCGTTTGGATCCTCGTAGAATCCGTTGTTGGTCCAGGTTTCCATTCCGGCATTCGGTACGGATTGTGCACTGATGGAAATTGAAAATGCAAGCGGGAAAAGGAGAAGTAAAAGTTTTTTCATTTTGTTTTTTTTGTTAGGATTTTTTTGGGAAATAAAAACAGCCTGTCTCGAAATGGAAAACAGGCTGTCTTAATTTGAAAAGCGTATGGATTTATTGGGTAACGGAAAATTTACCGCGACCGATCACTTCCGCATCCTTGTTGATGATGGAATAGGAATAAACCCCGGCGGCCATTGTATAACTTTCAATCGTCGCTTTCTTGTTGATGATTTTTGCGGTCTTGATTTGACGTCCTGTCATATCATAAACCACAATGTCAGTTGCATTTTCCGAAGTCACGTCAAAATTCGTAAGCGTGGAAGATGGATTCGGATAAACGGCAACCTGATTGTTCAGGCTCGCTTCATTGATTCCATTGTAACCCGAGAAAGCGCATGCGTCAACATAAAGTGTACTTCCCACGTTGGGCGTGATGAAACTGCTTGGGCTGAACCAAATTGCAGCAGTGTCAGGGAAGGTGCTTGCAAAAGCTGCATTGTAAATCAACGATACATTACGAACTGTATAGGAAGCCACAGCGAGCGGCATGATATCGATACCGGCAGCAATTGTGTCGCGGCTGGTACCGTTCCAATGTGTCAATGCAATAAGACAAAAAGCGGAATCGGTTCCGACGGGAGTATATTTTGCCGCGTAAGAAAAGGAAACCGGACGCTGTTGTGTCGGATAACCCGGACGGATATAAGGAGAGGATGCGAGAACGTTTCCTGTCAGGCAATAACCGAATGTGGTTGGAACGGTTGAAGTGGATGGATTGTAAGCGAGTGTTCTAGTTGTCAATTTCATGGAATAAACACCTTGGTAATTGTTGGGTGCTCCTGCACTGTCACAGAAAACGATACCCGTATTCTGCGGCCATAGTTGGTTGTTGAAAATGTTTCCTGAGATCCATCCTGTCGGTTCGGCCGGTGCGCCAAATCCGGGGCTGGCCCATGTTTCAAATCCGGCGTTCGGAATAAAAGCTTGTGCTGAAACACCAATCGAAAGGGTTGCAACAGCCAATAGGGAAAGTATCTGTTTTTTCATGGTTTTAATTTTTCTGAAACAAATGTACGAAATGCGGACGGGATGAAAAATCGGAATCTTCGGTGTCTTACGTACTCAAAATAAGCGGGAGTTTCAAGTGATGGGCTGGGATTGGAAAATGATCCGGTTATATAATCCCGAGCCCGCGGCTCCCAATTGAAAACTCAGACAAAAACCTGAAGGTCGTACAACCGTTTATAGGCTCCATTCTTGCCCAACAGTTCCGAATGGGTTCCGCGCTCAATGATTTCACCTTTTTGCAATACGATAATCTCATCGACATGCTGAATCGTGCTCAATCGGTGGGCGATAATGACCGAAGTCCTGTTGAGCATCAGATTATTCAAGGCTTCCTGCACCAAACGTTCACTTCCCGTATCAAGTGCCGATGTGGCTTCATCGAGAATGAGTATCGGTGGATTTTTCAATACGGCCCGTGCAATGGAAATGCGTTGCCGTTGTCCGCCCGACATTTTTCCTCCGCGATCACCGATGTTGGTATCATAACCATCCGGCATTTCCATGATGAAATCGTGGGCGTTCGCAACTTTCGCGGCTTCAATCACTTTTTCACGCGATGCGTTTTCCATTCCGAAAGCGATGTTGTTGTGAACGGTATCGTTGAACAGGATCGATTCCTGTGAAACGATTCCCATCAGTGCACGCAAATCATGCATGCGCACTTCACGCGTGTCAACGCCATCGAGCAAAACGGTTCCGGATGATGGTTCGTAAAAACGCGGAAGCAAATCGGCAAGTGTTGTTTTGCCCGAACCGGATTGTCCGACAAGTGCAACTGATTTTCCCTTCGGGATTTTCAGGTTGATGTTTTTCAATGCATACCCTTCACCACCGCGGATGTAAGCGAAAGAGACATCACGGTATTCGATTTCGGTCTTGAATGATTCCAGCGCTTTTGGATTTTCCTTGTCATGCAAGGTGTTTTCCGCATGGAGGATTTTATTGATGCGGTCGGTTGACGCGAGACCTTTCTGAATGTTCGAATAAGCACCCGTCAATGTTTTCGCAGGCGTAATGACTTGGGAAAAAACCAACACATAAAAAATGAACGTTTTCCCATCGAGTGATGCTGCATCACCAAGGACAAGTTTGCCTCCGAAATAAATCAGCACCATCATGATGGCGGAACTCACGAATTCACTGACCGGCGAAGCAAGATCCACCTTGCGGTAAGTGTGAATCATTTGTTGGGAATAACTCTCATTTACCTCGGCAAATTTCTCCTTCATGCTTTTTTCCGCATTGAATCCCTTGATGATTCTCAATCCGCCAAGCGTTTCTTCCATGATGGAAAAAAGCAATCCCAACTGTACTTTCGCGCGAGAGGAGGAACGTTTCAAACTTTTCCCGATTACAGAAATAAGCAATGCGGCAATAGGCAAAAGGATAAATACAACCAGTGTCAATTGCGGACTGACGTAAATCAACACGCCGAGCAGAATGATGATGTTGATCGGGTCGCGGAAAATCATTTCCAATGAACTCATCACCGACCATTCCACTTCCTGCACATCACTCGTAATGCGCGACATGATATCGCCTTTCCGTTCATCGGAATAATAGGCGAGAGGAAGATCAAGTGATTTTTTATAAATGGAATTTCGTAAATCTTTCACCACACCATTCCTGATCGGTGCGAGAAAAAACATTCCGAGATAACGGAAAAACGCCTTGAAGAAAAAGATGATTGCACCCGCTACACAAATGAGAACCAAGGCATGCATCTTCCCATTGTCAACAATCAGGACACTGAAATGATAATTCAGGTATTCCGAAAGTTGGTTCGACGACAAACCGAATGCAGGAGCGCCTTTTTGAAGAATCTTTGTATATGCCTCCGGATCTTTCTCAATGATCAATCCGAGAAAAGGAAGAATCATCCCCAACGTGAAAAGTCCGAAAACAACAGAAAGGATATTGAAAATGATATTCCAGATGCCGTAACGCCAATAACCCTTGACATATTTCAGTACACCGAAGAGATTTTTCATTGGGAACAAATATAGACATGAGATGTGAGACGTGCGATGCGAGAGCAGAGGAAGTTGTATCGGAATTAACTTTTTTTTCATTCTCAAGTCTCAAGTCTCGTGTCTCACCTCTACCTTTACCGCATGAATCCGAAAACCTCCAGCCAGTCGCTTTCCATTTCCACCCATCATGTTCTTCCGAACGACACGAACAACCTGAATAACCTTTTCGGCGGACGGCTGATGGAATGGATGGATATCATCGGTGCAATTGCTGCACACCGTCATTGCCGTCGCGTTGTGGTTACGGCAACGGTCAATCATGTTGCGTTCCATTCCGCCATTCAGTACGCGAGCATTGTCACCCTCGAGGCAAAAGTTTCGCGCTCGTTCAATTCTTCCATGGAAGTTTTCATTGATGTGTGGGTGGAAGATCCCGTTTCCGGTGAAAGGAAAAGAAGCAATGAGGCCATCTACACTTTTGTCGCCGTTGATCAGAACGGTGCACCGCTTCCCGTTCCGCCCGTCATTGCCGAAACCGACCAGGAAAAGGAACGGTTTGAAGGTGCCTTGCGCCGCAGGCAATTGGCGTTGCTCCTCGCCGGAAAAATAAAACCCGATGACGCCAGTGAATTGAGAGCGCTCTTCAACAAATAACCCGTCCCAACTCTCGTCCCCCGTCCCATTTTCCGTCCCACTTTTTGCCCCTCGTCCCTCGTCCCAACTTCCCGTCCCCAATCCCAACTTCCCATCCCTTTTCCTCACATGAACGAAACACTCCACGAAAACAAAACCTTTGAAAAAGTGGATTACTCCGACAGGGAGTTGCGCGGACGTGAATTTTCTTCCTGTATTTTCAAGAGTTGCAATTTCGAAAAAGCGGATTTGTCGGGAAACGATTTTCTCGATTGTACTTTCGAGAATTGTAATTTCTCCCTCGTCAAGTTGCGCCAAACCGGATTGAAGAATGTGCATTTCATCGGTTGCAAATTGACCGGAGTGGACTTTTCCCCTTGCAACGATTTTCTTTTTGCCGTCGGTTTTGTTTCCTGCCTGCTCGATTATTCCGCGTTCCAGAAAAAGAAAATGAAAAAAACGAAGTTCAAGGATTGCAGCATCAAGGAAGCGCATTTCTCCGAAGTCGATTTGACATCTTCCGTTTTTGAAAATTGCGAATTGACGAATACGTATTTCCAGAAAAACATTCTCGAGAAAACCGATTTCACCACCGCCAGGAATTTCACAATCGATCCCGAGCAGAACAAGATGAAGAAAGCGAAATTTTCCAATGGGACATTGTCGGGTTTGTTGGGGAAATACGATTTGGAAATAGAATGATTTTCTTCACTCACTCACCCAAAAAACAATCTCCGTAAATCTGCGCAACCGGTGGCTTTTACCTGGGTGGAGAATCATTTCCTTTTTCAAGAATATCCTTCGTGCCTTCGCGCTTTTGTGGCAATTCTTTTTTTCTCGAAGCAAAAACATTTCCCTTTTCAACAAACACTGTTCCCGCTATCACCTCGGCGGAGCTCGGTTCTATCGGGGCTAATTGGAAACTTTTCAATCGTTCAGGAAATCCAAATCAAACCAATATTTCTGCGGATTGTTTTTGTCAACATACAAATCAATCTGCTTTTTATTTGCAAGAAGAAATTCCATCGTCACTCCATCTTTCCGAATACGCCGACTCACAAATTTCATTTCCTTCCCTTGGACATCGGTTTTGAAAACGATAACCGAAGATTCCTTGTCAATTTCAGGTGAAGGATCATCTTCAGGAAGAAAAGCGGAAAACATTTGATATTTTGGAGAGACATTTATTTCCCCGTCATCAATTATCTTGTCGTAACCCGTCAGCACTTCGCAATCGTCCACATCCACATGAATCACATCAGCTTCCGATTTCAATTTCTCAATTGCCTGTCGTACAACTTTTCGCTTATCATTCATTCTCTCTTTTCTTGCAGAATAAAAAAGCCATGAAGAAAATGGGAGGAGCAGAATGCCCAACAGCCACCAAAGAATCGGATAAGGAATTACCCTGCCCTCATAATTGCGGAAAAAAAGTACAATCAGTAATCCACTGGCGGCACAGATGAGAGCAAGAATATTTTTTATAATCCTCATTCAGGGTTCATCTGCAAATTCTCAAATCAGCACATCTGCAAATTTCTCCCTCACCTCATCCAGCAACAGATTCAATTCATCAAGATGATCCGTTGTCACCAACTTCGCGCGTGTCTCCTTGAAATTCGGAAGTCCCTTGAAATAATTCGCATAATGCCTGCGCATTTCCACAATTCCCAAATGTTCGCCTTTCCATTCCACCGACTTCATCAAATGTGTTCTGCAAACATTCACACGGTCTTCAATTGTCGGTGACGCAAGATGCATTCCCGTTTTCATGAAATGCTTGATCTCGTTGAAAATCCACGGATAACCGATGCTCGCCCTGCCGATCATTACACCATCCACACCGAATTTGTTTTTCATCTCCAACACTTTTTCCGGCGTATCCATATCGCCATTTCCGAAAATCGGAATCTTGATCCGCGGATTGTTTTTCACCTCGCCGATTTTATTCCAATCCGCAAAACCCTTGTAGAGTTGCGCGCGCGTACGCCCGTGAATCGTGAGTGCCTGTATGCCCACATCCTGCAAACGTTCCGCCACCTCCATGATGTTGATCGATTTTTCATCCCAACCCAAACGTGTTTTCACAGTCACGGGAAGCGAAGTCGAATTCACCACCGCTTTCGTGAGACGGATCATCAGGTCTATATCTTTCAGCACACCCGCGCCTGCGCCCTTGCACACCACTTTTTTTACCGGACAACCGAAGTTGATGTCGAGCAAATCGGGTTGCGCCACTTCCACAATTTTCGCCGACAATGCCATCGCCTCTTCATCGCCACCGAAAATCTGGATACCGACCGGACGTTCATAATCGAAAATGTCCAATTTTTTTCTGCTCTTGATCGCATCACGGATCAATCCTTCCGAAGAAATGAATTCCGTATACATCAAATCCGCACCATGTTGTTTGCACACAAAACGAAACGGCGGATCGCTCACATCTTCCATCGGAGCGAGGAGAAGCGGAAAGTCGGGAAGAATTATTTTTCCAATCTGAACCATTTCTGAAAAATTGTGGCAGGTGACAAGAAACAAAAGAGAGACGTGAAAGTTTTTCATTCCTGTCACTTGTCTCCTGACACTTGTCACTACCTTCGCACAAAGTTAACCAAAACGCACCGTACACTTGGAACCGAACAATCAACCTGCGCCGCGCCCCATGATGACATTCAGACCGGGCATGAAAGTCTGGCTGTTGGTTGCCTTGTACATGGCGTGCGGAGGAATCCTGCAATTGGCTTCCCGTTCGAGTGCGTTGGCGTGGATGAGTGCGGGACCGGATGACGGTTATCCGGCATTCTATGGTCGCATCGCGTGGGCGATTTACACCATTGTCACGTGCGCACTTCCTGTCATTGTTTTTGCAAATGTTTTTCCACCCGAACGATTCGCGTGGTTCCGCATCGGTGTAAAAGTTCATCCGATGATTGTTGTTGTCGGAATTCTCGCCATGATTTCTGCGAGTCTCGGTTTTGACCAGATCAGCGATTGGATCAGTCATGCGATTACCGATCCTTCACTGAAGGAATTGCAGGATTTGGGAACGAAAGACAGTCAATGGGTATTGCAAATGCCAACTGTGGGCGATTTGTTATTCTGTCTATTTGAGAACGCATTCATTCCCGCCCTCTGCGAAGAATTGATTTTCCGAGCAGGACTGCAACAGCTTTTATCGGAGTGTACAAAGAAGCCGCACCTGTCGGTTTTCATGAGTGCTGCATTTTTCAGTTTTGTG
>CAYMZV010000210.1:0-7674 GCA_964394965.1 uncultured Chryseobacterium sp. | reverse complement strand
CAGAATTACAGCCAAAAGAAAAAGCAAATAATGATTGATTTGAAACGAAAGTCCGGATTTTGATAAAATCAATTTCATCAAATATGGAATCGGCTTGTGAAAAATATAAATCCCATAACTTATTTTTCCCAAGTATTGCAGAATCCCATTGTTGAAAATCCGTCCCCCGATTCCGGAAATTCCATTCGCAGAAGACTTGACCAACATTGAAAAAGCGATGCAGGTCAATATTATCCATAAGATTACCCCGATATCATAGGGAATGAGTGTTTTATTGAACGCCAGAAACACCCACAAAACCAACAACAACAAAGTCCAAAGGGGGTTAATGATTTTGTCAAATATTTTCTTCCTGTAAATCGAAAGCCACGCGAGGAAAGCCCCACACCCCAAGGTATCAAAATGATAAACCGTAAGAAGACGTGATGGCAATGTTGGAAAATATATTTCCATGAATATCTTAAATCCCAAACCAATGACAATGAAAATCGAAATCAAATGGATTTCAAAACGTTTGGGAATAAACAAGAGGAGCAAAGGCCAGAACAGATAAAATTGCTCTTCTACGGCAAGTGTCCATAAATGATTGACCTGAATCCCCTGCATTTTCTTGAAAAAGAAAAGGAAATTGGCAGTGTAGGTATAAAACCACGGCGCACAACCTTTATCCCAAACCCAAATCCCTGACGTTTTCGACAAAAGGAAGAAAAAAGTGATAAAAAGATAGTAGACAGGAAACAGCCTTAGAATACGACGAATATAAAATCGGCCTAAAATTTTCTTCCGTGAGAGTCCGGTTTCCAAATCGGGAATCTTATTTTTCTGTTCAATCAGGATTTTAGAAATAAGGAAACCCGAAATCACAAAAAACAATTCAACACCATAAGCTCCAATTCCAAAGCGTTCGAAATCAAATTCTCCGGTAAAATGATGAATAACCACTGCAAAGGCCGCGAATGCCCTGACGGCATCAAGTTGCGGCATGTAGGTTGTACTTGATTTCATGGATGTTCGATTTAAAGTTGCTCAAAATTTCCCAGCAAACAATATGACGCATCATAATTGCAATGGAATGGCGTTCCACTTTTCATTTCAATTTCAATAGCTTTGCAAAATGGGGGAAAATATGAATTCACAGAATCAAAAAGCGATTCTCCTTTATAACCTTTACCCGAAAAGTTATTGGAAGGAACTTACAGGCATTCTCCTGGAGCACGTCCCTCACGATGAAATAATCGTAAACGTGGCTATTGACATGTGGGGATCGTTATTTCAAAAAAACACCATCAAAAAATTTTTGCTGAAAATTCCCAAAGTGAAACGCGTGCTTTTCACCAAGAACAACCCTGCACTTGGAGAGGTGGTGGGATTTGACAATATGCGACACCAAGTGGATTTTTCCGGTTTCAGCATTGTCACTTATATGCACAGCAAAGGGGTGACAAAACCGAATAACAGGAATATACGCGACTGGGTTGAGCTGATGCGTTATTTTCAAATCGACCGTTTTGACTTGTGCAAGGAAAAATTTGCAGAGGGATTCATTCTTTATGGCGTTAAACTTGCGCAATACAAAGGCGGACCCAGAATCAAGGGTTATAAATATTGTGATTTCTGGTATGGAGGGACTTTTGTATCCTGCAATCTTGATTTGGCCCGTGAAAAATTCCTTTCCACTGCATGTCCGCAAGATTATTATGGTGTTGAGGGTTTTTGGGGGAATCTTTGCGGGATTGAAAAAGCATATTCGGCACATGAAACCCACTCTTCACTTTACGACTCCCCATATCCGGAAAAACTTTACAAAAATTAATTTCCCGTGTTGCATGCACGCGAATAAACGGCAATTATCTTTTCCACAATTATCTTTTCCGAAAATTTACCCTTTGCCCATTCGGAAATTTTCACTCCATCGTATCGGTTGTAATGCAGATACATTTCTTCCAGCTTATCGCCTAAATCCTCCTGGTCATTGTATTTTGCCATCAACCCATTTTCGGGATTAATGAATTCTTCCGGACCGCCACTGGCCGTACTCACTACAGGAAGTCCGCGAAACATTGCTTCTGCCAGAACAATTCCAAAAGTTTCCATGAAGGAAGACAGGACAGCAACATGTGATCGGTCAAACAGTTGAATGACTTCTTCCCTATTCAATTTCCCCAAAAAAAATATTTGTTTTTCGACTCCCTGTTCAATCGCCAATTTTTTCAGCCGTTCTTCGAAAGGTCCACTGCCTGCAAGCTTGAGGATTACATTTTCATTCCCCTTGAACTTTCTTGCGAAAGACGGTATGAGACACTTATGGTTTTTCTGCCAGTTCAATCCCGCAACACAAACAAAAACGAATCCCTTATCCTTCGCTGAATTTATTTTTCCCTCGAAAATCTCATTGACCAAATTCGGCACAACACAATAAGGTGCACCGTAAATCGGCCCATATCTATCCGCCCAATACTTGGATACGGCAATGCGTTCCTTCGCCCCATTGACAAATTTTTTCCTGTCATCAAAATCTTCTATCGTGTTGAATTTGTTCAACTCTTCATCAGTCGAGTAAGGGGAATGTTCCGTAAAGACATAAGGGATGTTCCATTTTTCGGCAAGAAACGCGCCGACATAAGCATTATCGGAAAGGCAGTGGTGATGGACGATGTCGGGTTTGCCTTTTGTCATTGCATAACCCTTGAGCTTTTTCCAAACCCTGTTCAATATCCGTTTTTTCATTTGCAAATTCTTGTTCCTGAAAAAACGCAGTGGAAAAAAGAAAATCGCATTGACGATGACAATCTCCACTTCATTGCTGCTTTCAAAAGTGTTCCTTTCCCCCTTCAGCATTTTTTTCATCCATGCACCGAAAGCAAAAGAAGTGATGACAAGTATTGTGACTTTATGTCCGGCCCTTGCAATGGCTTCGCCCTGTTCTTTCACAAATACACCGCTTGTGCTTGTCGCATCGGGAAACCAAGCGGTGGTAATGAACACGTGAAAATCCCCTTTATCCCCGTTCATCATCTATTCAGCTTACGTTGAAGGCGGAAAAAAAACCAATTCGATGGAGACGTATTTTTCTGCAACAGTGCGAACGCTTTTGAGTATTCGGCACCTGGCCGGACAAAACTCCAGTCAACTTCACTGATCAGTTTCTTTGCGAAAATGAAATCCTCCCTTATGTAAACATGGTGATGAAGCCTTAGCAGGAAAAGGGCGGTCATTTTATACACTTCCCCTTCCGTAATTGCCTGATAATATTCTTTTGCCAGACTTATCTTTTCAATAGATGGATATTTGTCCTTGAGCAACATTGCATTCTTACGCTCGCCGGTCAAATCCGCCAATGAAAAAAGAACAGATGCATATTCCGCATAAAATTTATTGACGGAGGAACCTGTCTTGGAATCGCCATGTAACCTGAATTTCGCCAATTGGTCATCGATCGTGCAAATGCCGCGAGTGCCGCAATTCAGCAAAAACCTGTTCCACCATTCCTTATCCATAACGAAATGCAATTCTCCATTGAGTGAGCCCATCTTTTCAATTGCCGACTTGTGGTAAAATGTTCCGGGCTGATTGAAATTGAATCTTTCCAATGCACTTTCAAGTGTATCATTTTCAAGAAATGATGGGGCCAGGTTCAATTCCTTTTTCCCATCAAACAATCTTGTGGCTCCACAAACTGCCTGACATTTTTTTTCCGTAAAGAGGGAACCTATTCGTAACAATGAGCCGGGAATAAGCAGGTCATCACTATTCAACCATCCAAAAACATCTCCGGTAAAATGCGCCAAGCCTTTTCTTATTGCATCAGCCTGTCCGTTATCCTTTTCACTTGTCCAAAAAGCCAGTTTATTTTCATACTTGCGGATAATTTCCACTGAATGGTCAGTACTTGCCCCATCCATAATAATATATTCCAGATTGGGATAATTCTGGGAAAGAACGGACAGAATGGTTTCCTCAAGATAACTTCCTTGATTATAGGAAGGTGTTACTATGGTAATCCGGGGATACAATTTCTGCGTGTTTTTTACTGTTTGTTTTTCCTGATCCAAAGGCTACCGCCTGTATTTTTCAAGCAGAGCGGCATATTTTCAGTAAACCAATCTTGATGGAACTGTTCCATGAATGTATTGAAAAGTATGATTTCAAAATGGTCATTATATTGGAGAAATGCTTTCAGCAAATAACACTCATTCCATGCAAAACCCTTATAAACCCATTCTACGGGATATTCGAAAGGATAAAAAATATCATGAAAATGAATGTAGACGCCTTGTCTTAAAATCGGCAATATTTCAAACAGAATGTAATTCACATCACTTCCTGTTTTGGATACATGTGTTGAATCAATGAATAAGATATCGTTTGCATTCAGTTTCCTGAATTCGTCAAGGGGAACATCTTGTATCCGTGAAGAAAGAAGTTTATAATTAACGGGGAATTTTTTTACAAGTTGATTGAATTGTACGGGAAAAGGTTCTATGAAAGTGCATTCCATCTTGTTGTTCAAGAATTTCTCGTTGGTATCCAACGTCACAGCTGAAGAAAAACCGGAACCCGCTTCGATCAGTTTTGCCGGTTTCAATTGGCGTATCATGCAATACAACATTATTCCATCGGAATAGGAGTACAACTCGTTGTTCATCCAATACCTGTAATTGTCCGATTTGTTTTCGGGAAAGGGTAATTCGGAATAAAAACCCAAAAATGATTCCAGCAATTCCATCTGAACATTTTCTTTTAGGTCAATCCCTCCTATTTCATTGGCGGATCGGTCAAAAATTCTCTTTTCATCTTTTTTGACTTCCTCCTTATTGGGAATTGGACTGTAATAATGCCCAGGCGGGTGATATGTTTTGTAACGATCACGTTCTTCGATGACATGTTTAACCGGAGGAATGGAAAACAAAATTCTTTTGATCAGTTTTTTCATTTCAACAAAATTAAATCCACTATTCATGTTACGCTTCCACTTACAGAAATTTTCCCCTTGGCCGGAAGCGACTCATTCAATCACTAATAGATTTCATCGTTGGTTCCCCAACAGAAGCGAATGTTTTTCAATTCCGAAAAAGCCGCATCGATAGCCATGAGCGCGTTATCAATGTTGAAGTTGTTTTTATAAACACGCGTTGCATTATTCGTCTTGTCCTCTATCATGCTACAAATTGCATTTGCCATCTCTTCAGGATTCTTCGGATCAAAATAATAACCATAGTCACCCAATTCTTCGACATGCCCATCCAGCCTGCTGCATGCAATCGGACAATTCAATGCCGCCGCTTCCAATAACGGCATGTTGGTTGGTCCCAAGAATGTCGGCATGACCAAACCTTTTGAATTCATGTACAGCCATTTCAATTCCTCATTGGAAACAAACCCGAGATCGATCACCTGATTTTCCAACCCATATTGCATAATCACCCGCTTTATGTATTCCTTATTCCCTTTGTCCGACCCTGTCAATACCAACTTGACCGAAGGAAACCTGGCAATCACTTTGGTAAAGGCGACAAGCAAGTTATAGTGGTTTTTGTGCGCCCAATATTGCGAAGGGTAATGTATGAAAGTCAAATCCGGATACAACTTTTTGGGAATGCTCGGTGCAATTTCCCCATTCACTATTTCGGAAGGGAAAAGTGGAACCACCTTTATCCTTTCTTCATTGATTCCCAAATATTTTGTGATGTCCTTCCTACCACTCTCCGATTCTGCAAATACCATCAATGCTTTTTGCGGCAAAAAATCATGGTGTTTTTTCCTCGCCTCGAAAACACCATTCATGCTCACTTCAGGAAAGGCATACGTGCTGAGATGCCCCAAGTCCCACAACGTATAGATGTACGGGAAATTTGGGAAAGCGCAAATCGGTATGGGATAATAAATGACATCAACATATCGGCTAAGCTCCTTTTTCAATTCCTTCCCGTTTTCGTCCATTCTCTCCTTATTGGATTTCCGTACGGATCCATTGCGGAATATCCTATCGAACAAATTCATCAGCCTGTTTTTTTCCCTTGGCACAAAAGGTTTCCAAGTCACATTGTGCCTGTTTGCCGCATCCACCAGATTCACTTCATTGTTATTTGACAAAAAAACAATTTCGGCATCCTTGAATTGGTAGTTGCATATTTTTTTCACCAGCATGTTATAATAACCGAATCCGCCGCCAATCTCGGCCTTGTATTTTTCACTTAACCAAACACCCACCCTCAATTTTTTCATTATCGGTTACTTGAGTAAAATGCGTATGACTTCCTTGATTTCGGTTTCTGAAAGTCCCAATCCACTTGGAATATAAAATCCATTTCTTGCCAATCTTTCAGCAACTGGATAATGTTCATTGGCAAACAACCCCATCTTTTGGAAAACCGGTTGTTCATGCATGCACCAAAAAAAAGGGCGCGTGCCGATCTTATTTTCATTCAACTTATTTACCGTCTCCTGTGCCAATGCCTCATTGTCTGCAACCAATCCAAAAATCCAATAAATGTTTTCCGAATATTCGGTCACATGCAAGGGAAGGTGAAAATCCTTTATTCCTTTCAATCCTTCACGATAAGCCTTTCCTATTTCCCTTTTCCTGACAAGGTGCTCATCGATTTTTTCCAGCTGCGCCAACCCCAAAGCCGCTTGCAAATTTGTCATCCTATAATTCCATCCCAATTCATTGTGAATGAATCTGCGGCCCAAGGGTTCAAAAGCGAGGTTGCGCAATTTCCTGCATCTCTCGGCAAGATTCTCATCGTTGCAGACAATCATTCCCCCTTCACCCGTTGTAATCTGTTTATTCGGATAAAAACTGAACGTGCTTATGTCACCAAAAGATCCACACTGTTTTCCCTTGTACGTTTGTCCGATCAATTCGGCGGCGTCCTCTATCAAAAACAAATTGTATTTTTTGCAAAGGCCGACTATCGCATCCATATCGGCTGGCAAACCATACAAGTGCACTACCAGGATCGCTTTCGTCTTTGGGGTTATTCTTTTTTCTATTTGATTGACATCCATGTTCCAAGTATCCGGATCGCTATCAACCAAAACCGGTATTGCTCCCGCCCTGACAACGGATTGCGCAGGGGAAATGATGGTGAAAGTAGGCATGATGACTTCATCCCCGTTCTTCAATTGCAATGCCTGTACGGCAATATCCAAGGCTGCAGAACCATTTGAAACCGCAATGCCGAATTTCCTTTCCACATATTTGGAAAACCCGTTTTCGAAATCCTTGATGAATGGTCCTTCCGATGATATCCATCCGGTCTCAATACATTCCGTGAGGTATTTCAGTTCATTGCCGGAAAGCAGGGGTGTATTTACGGGTATCATATTTTTTCCAATTTGTTCGTTCTCGTATTGTACACTTGACAATTTTTTATTGCCGTCAGCCTTTCGTCTCCTGAAACATAAGTCAATTTCCCTTCGGCATCCCTGCTCTCCCTGTATTTGCTCATGGTATATCCCTCCTTTGCACTCAGGGCCTGCAGGTTTTTTTTCTTTTCCCTTTTTACAAAATAGGCATTGTTGCCGGCGCTGTTTGTCCCAATGAAAACATATCCCTTTTCTTCGGCCAAATCGCAAAGTGAAAGTAATGATGTTCCCCAAAATAAATTACTGCTGTGCGCCTTGGTTCTATAAAATGATTTTTCATAGGGTATTGTCCATGGATTGTCG
>CAYMZV010000209.1:0-7688 GCA_964394965.1 uncultured Chryseobacterium sp. | reverse complement strand
CTTCGGTGACAGCAATCGGATTGTTGGCGGCTTGGTATCCGGTTCGCGTTTATACGAAACGTTTCCAGTCGATAAAATTCAACGGTTAATCTGTTTGGTGAGGAAATAAACTTTCAATGGTTCTGGTCGTCTAAAAATAAAATGGATAATACCCTATTTCACGATCTCGGCGTATTCAAGCAGGTGTTGATTCTTTACGCAACATTTTTTCTCCGTTACATCATTTTTGCCGGTGGGGCATTTTTATTTTTCTACATCCTCTACAAAACGAAATTCCAGAAATTCCGCATCCAGAAAAATTTTCCGGAAAAGGATAAGATCCGGATGGAGATTGTTTTTTCATTGACCACGTTCATCATTTTCGCCTGCATGGGATTGTTCACGAGTTGGCTCCAGCGAAACGGTTACGGACACATCTACAAACATCTCAACGATTACCCGACGTGGTGGTTTTGGCTCAGCATTCCCGCCATGCTGATTTTGCACGACACGTGGTTTTATTGGTCGCACCGATTCATGCACCTGAAATTCGTTTTTCCGTATGTGCATCGTGTGCATCACCTTTCCAATAATCCGACACCGTGGGCGTCGTTTTCATTTCATCCGATCGAAGCGGTGATTGAAGGATTGATCATTCCACTCATTGTTGTTGTCATGCCTGTGCACGTGTACGCGATTTTGATTTTTCTTTTGTTGATGACGATCATGAATGTGATCGGGCATCTCGGCTACGAATTGTTTCCTGCGGGATTTACAAAAAGGATTTTGACCAGGGTCAACAACACTTCAACGCATCACAACATGCACCATCGTTTGGTGAAATGCAATTACGGTTTGTATTTCAATTTCTGGGACTCGTTGATGGGAACGAACCATGAAAAATACCATGAGCATTTTGAGGAAGTTGTTGCTGCGAGGAAGATTGAAATGGAATGATTTGACAAATAAATGACAAATCCATGCACATCGTATGGTGGTGGTTAAGGTTGGCGCTTTAGCCTACCCGACAACAAACGTTTAAGATCGAATAAATGCTAGAAATTACCGTTATACGTTTGTATAACTTCGGATTTGCTGTACATTTGCACCCCCTATCGAAGCGCAAGGAAATTAACTAACAACGGTTAATAAACCATATTTCGAATCGGGAGTTGTCATAGATTTGAATCGGAACTTTAGGAACAATCAAAAAATCCACAATGGAAAAAAAGATTGATGAAATTCTTGGGATTGTCAAGTCGCTTGAAAGCAAGGTTAGTGATCTCTGGAAATTCAATAATATGGATTCGTATCATGAATTTCCCCCTCTTTTACAATCACAAAGCCCTATTAGACTTACACCATTAGGCGAATCCATATTACAAACCTATCAAGGGGCTGCACATATTGATGCAGTTAAAGAGAATTTAATCAGTGAAATTCATAAACGGGATTTTAAATCTCCATTAGACATTCAAGATTTTTCAGAAAAAATAATCATTTCAAAATTTAATTCAGACGAATTTGTTGCCATCAAAAACTATATTTATAACAATCCCTATCACGAAAATCAAGCTGTTACGATTAAAACAATGTCATTGGTAATGGGAATATATTTACGAGATAAATATTTTGAAAGACATCCTGAAAAATTAAAGATAGATTGAAAACAAAAGCCCTCAGATAGAGGGCTTTTGTTTTATAAAAAATAAATGATAACAGCATGATTAAATATTGGGCAGTATTTCAACTAAAAGAAAGTCAGTTAGTCTTCATAAAGCGTTTTGATAACTGGTTTGATGCAGTTTTTTTTGTGCAAGACAATTCCGATATGACCATAATGGAATTTTATTGAGTTTGTCCCAAGTAATCACTTATTGCCAGAAAATATATCGGAAGAAACGCCTTCAATATTTATTGGTTGATTATTCAATTCGAGCGGTAAAAACCATCTTGCTTTCGTGCGCAACTTTCCCCCTCAAGAAATCATTGTTTCACAATCCTGCTCGTAAACAAGATGCTTCCATCTGCCGCTTCGACCCTCAGCAAATAAATTCCGGGAGCAAGCGGTCCGGGTGAAAAGGAGAAATCCATTTTCCCTTCCATGAGTTGGTCTTCCAACAGCAGATTCACTTCACGTCCGTTGATGTCGTACAAAACGAATCTTACATTCTGCATTTTATCATTGGAGAAAAGTACATGAATGGATTCCGCAAACGGATTCGGATAAACGGATCCTTCCGAACTGTTCGCACTCAAATTATTTACGGCAACATCGGAAGAGACACCGAGTTCTCCCACCCACGTGGCATGCGTGTGATTGGTCAAGCCATACATTCCATTCACCCAAACAGTTCCCTGTGCATCATATTTCCGCTGGATGCCGGAATAATCCCCCCAACGCTCGTCACCGGTCAACACATCGATGTAACCCAATCCGGGTTTGATGACCGTGCGGGAAGAATAATTCCCGTTTCCATCGCAGACAATATCCGCAAAGCCTGGAAAAGTCGTGCTGTCGGAATAAAGGAAATTGATGATGGTTGTATTATCAGACAACGTGCCATATCCTGCATAGGCGATATTCGGATAACCGTATTCCAACGTGTCGCCGATTATTTTTGCCGTCAACGCCGGAGAGGAATTCGCATTCGTGATCGTACCGTGATAAATTGCACATCGTCCGCTCGAAGTATCCATTGTATTGTTGACAAACTGGATGATGTTGTTCTGGATGAATGCGCTGAGAATCCTGGAATCATTGGTTGACATGTTTCCCACATTGCCCGGTTCACGCGCGTTCGGCGGCATGAAATAATCGGTGTTCGAAGTCAATGCGGTTACCGTTGTCTGTTGTCCCACCGCATTTGCAGTATCGGTAATGTGAACGAGAAAAAAAGTGTCATTCGCAGCATCCAGATTCCGTTCGGAAAGGAAATACATGTCGGGTCCGGGAAAAGTGTTGGAACCGCCTGCAACCGGACAGAGATTTCTTACCGGACGGTTGTTGTAATTGATGTTGCTGTGCAATTGTGTGCGCAATGTATCGCCATTGTATCCATCCCATTTGTTGAATTGCCAAATGATAGTTTGCACAAATCCCAATTGCCACGACATGTTATCGTGCAACAGGTTCACCGTGCAAAAAAGTTCATTGTGGTTGACGGCGATGGCGGGATAGTCCGTCCACAGCGAATCGCCGAATGGATTTCCGGGAATGGAATAGAGATTGTATTGTCCATTCGCCGTATCCGATTTTGAAAAACCGATCATGATATTTGTCGCATTCGAGGAAAATCCTGCGAGACAAACCAGGATGAAACGGTCCGCTTCGGGATCATACAAAACTTTCGGATCGTATTTTGAATTTGCGTTTGCCAAAGCCGAACACCACAATGAAAGCGATTGTGATCCGAGATTGGTGGCTGTGGTTGTATTGCGTCTGAAAATGGTGCTGTTCATCACGGAAATCAATTGACCGCTATTCGAAATCGCAATTGAATTGTCGTTCGGTGTGCTGTTGTTGAAATTGTTTGCGGTGAAATTGCGGTTGAGAACCGGAGCGGGTGGATTTGCAGCAACGCTTGGATTCGTTGAACGTTGATTGGAATGTGCTGAATTGTTGTTTCTGTAAATCGCAGCCAAGCTGTCCTTGATGTGATCCGTATTTTCTCCAGCGAATTCATCGGGTTCTTCCTTGCAAATCAAGGTCGGATTCCAATCCTCGTGTGGATTGGCGGGAGCGGAAACACCGGCACAGGGAAAACGGAAAGATTGGGTTTGGGAAAAAGCGGAAAGGCCCGCAAAAATCAGAACTGCAGCAAAAGTTCTTTTCATGATGGGTATATTTTTGTAACGGATATTTATAAAGATACGAAATGTGCCGATGTGCTTATCTGCTGATTTGCTAATGGAAAAGATGGGTCGGGAATTGTTTTATTCTAAAATCTAAATCAGGAAATGAACTCTTTCACGTCGATATCATTCATGCATTTGAAATGCCCTTTCGGACATTTTGCGAATCCGATTTTCGAGCAGGGGCGGCAGGAAAGGTTTTTCACTTCAATGATTTTCGATCCTTCTCCGGGTTGGTAAGGCGTCATTCCGAAATCGGGAACCGTGTTTCCCCAAACGGAAAAAATCTTTTTGTGGAATGCCGATGCAATGTGCATGAGACCGGTGTCGTGCGCGATCACAAAATCGGATTGCCTGACGAGTGATGCGGATTGATTCAGGTTGTATTTTCCGCAGGCATTGAAAACCAATTCGCCGCATTCACTTCTTATTTTTTCTGCGCGATCGAAATCCTCTTTTCCACCCAACAGGATTATTGGCCGGCGCAAAAGATGGACAATCGAAATCATTTTCTCGACAGGCAATTGTTTCGTTCCGAATTTTGCACCGGTTGTGAAAGCGATGAAATTTTTATTGTGCGATTCGGGAAGCGAGGCAAGATTCACTTCGTCTTTTTCCGGAATGAAATAATCCAATCCTTTTCCGTCATTCTTCACGCCAAGCGGTTTCACCGTTTCAAAATAACGATCGACAATATGGATTTTCGGCAAGCGGTTGATGTGTGCATTGACGAGCAGCCATTTCTTCACATTCAATTTCGGAAACGAGGCGGAAGGTTTTTTCAGCAGTCTTTTCACTTGAGCTGAACGGAGGTTGTGATGAAGGTCAACCACAAAATCATAATTCTCTGCAAGCAATTTTTCCCGCGCTTCGGAAACTTTCGACTTGATCGTAATGACTTTTGAAATATTCGGATTGTTCGAAACGATTCCGGAAAAAACTTCCTTCGTCAGAAAATGGATCTCAGCGTTTGACTGGTCTTTGAGACAGCGAATGACAGGAGTGGTCAGCACAATGTCGCCGATGGAGCTGAAACGTATGACGAGGATTTTTTTCAAACCGCGATAAAGTTACACAAGCCTGTCATAAAAGAAGAAAGCCGCTCCGGGAATTCCGGAACGGCTTTCGAGAAAAGAGGAAAATATTATTGGTTCAATGTGTAGGAACCTGTGCTGCTGGTTGTAGAAGAACCTGACACATCTGTACCTTTCCAGGTAAACATGATTTCCTTGTTTTTCAACTCATCGATGTAATAAAGTTGAACTGGAGCATCATCACCTGTGTAGGTTTCAGTTGTTGTTGTAGAAGCCGAACCGATTGTCTGAACATCTGTGTGAACAAGAGTTTTCATGACAACGTGATCCTTGTTTTTGTCATCACCGATTCTTCCGGTGAAATTCCATGTTCCTGTTTCAGTAACTGCATCAGAGAAACCTGTTGCTGTTTGTGTGGTAACCATTTTGTAAGTACCGTCTTTCACGTAACTGACAGTCATGGTCATTCCATTGGTTGTGGTGTTGCTGCCTGTTGTGGAAGAATAGGTAGTTCCATCATAAGTCCATGTGGTGGTGCTGCTGCCGTTTACATCTGTACCGGATCCTTTTTTAACTGTCCAGTCACCGGTCATGCGACCTTTACGTGTGTGGATTGACATGAATGGATCGTCTGGTCCTTTTTTACATCCGTCAAAAACGAAAGTGGAAAGCATTAATCCTGCGATAACTACTTTGAAGGTGGTTTTCATTTTACTTGGTTTGGTTTTTAATGAGTATTAATTGTGTTTGATTGTTTTTGATGCCATCATCAAGTGTAATTCAAGTGAGAAACGGAGACGGGGCATCGGGGTTTTAAAGCGCGGCAAATGTAGGAAAGATGGCATTACCACACAAATCACTGTCATCGAGTTGGAGTCAATCGCTGTTTTTGATTGGGTGAATGCATTTTTTCGTCTTTGTATGGCATTGAAGATCAGTTCATTTCCACATTAATGATTGGGATTCGCAATCCCTTTTACCTTTACGTTATGTTATTGACAGATACACACGCACATCTCTATTCCGCCCAATTTTCGGCTGATCGTGAAATGATGATGACAAGGGCTTTTGAAGAAGGTGTTGAACGGATTTTTCTTCCTGCAATCGATTCCGAAAGCCACAACGACCTGATTGCACTTGTGGATGCATTTCCTTCGCGGTGTTTTGCCATGATGGGATTGCATCCCTGTTCGGTAAACCCGAATACGATTGAAAATGAAATGCGTGAAATCGAGTATTGGCATTCCATCAGGAAATTCGTGGCGGTGGGGGAAATCGGAATTGATTTGTATTGGGATAAAACGCATTTGGAATTGCAACAGGAAATTTTTGCGCGTCAAATCGATCTTGCAAAAAAAATGAATCTTCCCATCATCATCCATTCACGCAACGCTTTCAATGAATGCCATGAGATCGTGAAGGAAAAACAGGATGGGAATTTGAAAGGGATCTTTCACTGTTTTTCCGATGGAATAAAGGAAGGGGAGAAAGTGATTGAACTTGGTTTTCTCATGGGCATCGGTGGTGTGTTGACGTTCAAGAATTCGGGAGTGGATAAAGTGGTGGAACATTTCGGACTTGAAAATTTTGTGCTCGAAACCGATGCGCCCTATCTTGCACCAGTGCCTTATCGCGGAAAAAGGAATGAAAGCGCCTACATCATTCACGTTGCAAATAAAATGGCGGAGATAAAAAAATGTTCGGTTGGAGAAGTGGCAACAATTACAACGGAAAATTCAAAATCGCTTTTTGGAATCTGATTATGAAAAATAAATCAAGCATACTTCTCATTTACACGGGAGGAACAATCGGAATGATCAATGATGCGGCGACGGGACAATTGAAACCGTTCAACTTCACACGCCTGCTCGATGAAGTTCCAGAACTGCGGAAATTCGAAATCAGGATCGACACCATTTCATTCGACAATCCGATCGATTCCTCGAACATGCATCCCGACATTTGGGTGAAACTTGTGCGGGTGATTGAAAAAAAATATTCTTCCTACGATGGTTTTGTGATCCTCCATGGATCGGATACGATGGCCTACACGGCATCCGCATTGAGTTTTATGCTGGAGAATTTGGGCAAACCCGTTATTCTCACCGGATCGCAATTGCCGATCGGGACCATTCGCACGGATGGAAAGGAAAACCTGATTACGGCAATTGAAATTGCAGGCGCAAAAAGAAATGGAAAACCATCCGTTCCGGAAGTGTGTGTGTATTTCGAATTCAAATTGTTCCGCGGCAACAGGACTCTGAAAGTGAATGCCGAACATTTCCGCGCTTTCAAATCACCGAATTATCCGCCACTTGCCGAAGCGGGGGTGCATTTGAACTACAATGACGCTGCAATAATGAAGCATCCGACAGGCAAATTGAAAGTGCACACGGCGTTGAATCGGAATGTAGCCATACTGAAATTATTTCCGGGAATTACGGAAGAGGTGGTGGATGCAATTCTCGGAATAAAGAATTTGCGTGCGGTTGTGCTGGAAACTTTCGGGGCGGGAAATGCACCAACGGACAAATGGTTTGTTGACGCATTGGAAAAGGCGAATGAAAATGGATTGATCATTTATAACGTTACGCAATGCGATGCGGGAAGGGTGGAGCAGGGCAGGTATCAAACGAGTTCGCAACTGAAACGCGCCGGTGTTATCGGGGGAAGCGACATTACAACCGAAGCGGCAATTGCCAAGCTGATGTTTTTATTGGCGAATGAAAAAAGCAATTCGAAAATCAAAAAGGAATTGACCAAATCGTTGAGAGGGGAGTTGTCTTCAAACATTCGGACCCTACGTTGAAAATGTTGTAA
>CAYMZV010000208.1:0-7811 GCA_964394965.1 uncultured Chryseobacterium sp. | reverse complement strand
GGAAACGGGAAACAGGAATAAGGAAGCGAATTGCCTCATTTCAATTTCCAGTGTTTATGGAGAGAAAGGCTAGAACGACAAATCACTCGATTACCTGAATCAGGCGTTGAACATTTTCGAGAATCTCGGCGATAAATTCCACAAGGCTGCTGTGTTGAACAATATCGGTACCGTTTATCTGGAAGATTCCACAAAACTGGATATCGCTTCGGATTATTTCCTCAAATCGCTCGACATCCGGAAACAGATTGGCGACAAGCATGGAATGGCAATCACATTGTATAATCTCGGGGCGGTTTGCCAGTCACAGGCGAAATACGACAAGGCGATTGATTATTATACGAGAGCGCTTGATGTTGCCAAGAATATCGGGTCACTCGATTTGCAAATCACGATGTACAAATCATTGTCCGATGTTTATGCATTGAAAAGCGATTACCAGAAATCACTCGAATTTTACAAGTCATCCACCGAGCTGAAGGATTCCGTGTTCAGTGAAAACCTTTCGGAAAGCATTGCGGAAATGCAGGCGAAGTATGATGTGGAAAAAGCGGAAGGCGAAACACGCGCACAGGAAAAGGAAAAAAAGCTGCTTACGATTTTCTTCATCGTCGGTGGCGCACTCCTGTTGGTGATTTTTCTTGTCGTTGTTTTTTTCCTGCTCAACAAGGCGGCCATTCGCAAGCGCACAAACATTCGACTCAACCAGCAGAAAACCGAAATTGAAAACAAGAATACCGAATTGCATGCGGCGAATCTGGAAATCGAATTGAAAAACAAGGACATCACCGATTCGATCCAATACGCACGCCGCATTCAGGAAGCTATTTTACCCGAAGTCGAATTCGCCGCCACATTCGGTGATACCGCTTTTGTGCTCTATCGCCCGAAAGATATTGTCAGCGGCGATTTATATTGGATGGCACAAAGTGGAGATCATCTCTTATTCGCGGCAGTGGATTGCACAGGCCATGGAGTTCCCGGAGCATTCGTGAGTATTGTGTGCAGCAATTTGCTCAGCCAATCGGTAAAGGAACATGGATTGATTCGTCCCGATGACATCCTGAATGATGTGAATGTGCGTTTGTCCGAAACACTCCGCCAACGCCAAGACACCTCACGCGTACGCGACGGAATGGACATTGCACTTTGTTGCCTGAATAAAAAAACATTGAAACTCACTTACGCCGGTGCATTCAATCCCGCATGGATTTTCCACGACAAAACTTTCATCGAACTCATGCCCGACAAATTTCCAGTCGGACTTTTTGAAGAGGAGGAATTGCGGAAATTCAATTACAGGGAAATACAACTTTCGAAAGGCGACAGGATTTATGTTTTCTCCGATGGCTATTCCGATCAGTTCGGCGGCTTGCTCGGGAAAAAATACAAGCGAAGTACGTTCTGCGATTTTGTAAAAAACATACAGGATCAACCGATGAAAATCCAAGGACGTTTGTTGGATGAAGAACATTTGAAATGGAAAGGCGAGAACCAGCAGATCGATGACATTCTTGTGATTGGGATGGAGGTTTAGGGAAGGGACGAATGGGGGCGAAGGGACGAGGGATTTTCTTCACCGTTTTTTTGTCTTAGTTTGAAAAAAGTTGGAAAATGTTTCTTGCTTCCGAATTCTATTTCTCCGGTCCCTCGTCCCATATCTCGTCCCTCGTCCCCACTTCGCCCCTTCTTTCCTCCCCCGTCCCTTCCTTAATTCATTGTTGAAATCTTAGTCGACAACAAATGATTGTCAGTCGACGGAATTTCTACATTTGGATTCCCCCATGAAAATAGACCCTATCCGATTTACGGTTGTTTTATTTTTATTCATCCTTTGTGCTGGCAAAACGGAAGCCCAATCGTCCACCCAGAATTTATCCTATCACATCACCATCGATCTTCAAAATGTCACTCCCGATCGCGACCGCGTAAAAGTGGTGATCATACCACCTGCCATTCAGGGGAAAGTCATTCGTTATATTTTGCCGGCTTATTTGCCGGGCGTTGCCGGGAAGATTGATGCGGGAAGATTCATTCACCAGTTTTTTGCATTGGACGATAAGGGATTTCCGCTCAAGGTTTCAAAAAAAGGGAATAATGTAATCGTGATGAAAATGCATGCCGGTTCCACCTTGAAAAGAATTGAATACTGGATTGATGATACATGGGATGATGAAAAATCCAGACCGAAAATGTCGGATGATAAATTCAATTATGTCCCGCAGGTTGCAGGAACAAATATCGATGCGGGAAACAATTACGTGCTCAATCATGCTTTTGTTTTTGGTTTTCTCGAAGGCTATGCCGATGTTCCCTATTACGTTTCCATTCTGAAACCTGCCGACCTTGAAGCATCAAGCGCTTTGGAAATAAATTCCGAAAATCAAACGCACGATTCTTATCAGGCGTCTTCGTATAAGATTCTTGTCGACAATCCCGTCATGTATGCACGTCCGGATACGTGTGGATTCCAATCGGGAAACATTTACATCGGCATTTCTGTCTTTTCTGAAAACGGAAGGGTTTCCGCCAGACTTGTCAGAAGATTGATCGCTTCGCAGATGAGTGCGTCTTCCCTCTTCATCCGCGACATTGGACAACGGAATTACAAACTCATTTTTTATTTTACGACGCCTTTCAAAACCGTTTTGAATTCAAATGGGAATTATGGCGGATTGGCACACAAGGCATGTGCATTTTATTTTCTACCCGAATACGCCGATGAAGATGAATTGATGAGTGAAATCCAACGCGAAACTTCGGGCGACATTTTTCATTTGCTGAATCCGCTGGATTATCAATCCGTCAATGGCAATCCTGATTTTCTTGCACCGCAACTTTCCAAGGCGTGGTGGTTCTGCGAAGGCGTGAATCTATATTTTGACTGGCTTGCACTTGTGCGCGATTCATTTGCAAGCGAAGAGAATTTCATGGGAACCATCAGCGCAAAAATCCGCCTTGCACAACTTGCTCCGCAAAAGCCATTGACCGATTTGAAAATGGTGGAGGAGATGATGCAAGTGCCTTTGAAAAGGGAAGCCATTCGTGCGAAAGCGATGTTGACTGCACTGCTGTTGGATATCCGGATTACGGAATTGACCGGTGGGAAAATGGGATTGCGTGAAGTTGTTTTGGAATTGAACAGGCAAAAGAATTATTCGGAAGACTCGCTTGAAATCAGGATTGAAAAACTGAGTGATCCTAAAATTTCCGAATTCCTGGTCGATTATGTCAATGGGATAAAACCGTTGAATCTCATCGAGTCATTCGGGAAAATAGGATGGGCCTATGCACCCGAAACGATCGATTCACTTTTGACATTCGGCAGATTCGGTTTGTCGTATGATGATAACCTCGATGTGTTTTTTGTTCATGATGCCGATTCACTCAACCTTTTCGGTTTGAAAGACGGCGATCGGATTGTAAGTGTCAATGATGTGATTGTCGGTTCGGATAATTTTGACGAAGTGTTGCATCCCGTTTACCAGCCGCGAAAAGATGAAGAGGTTCAAATCCGTTTTATCCGCAATAACCAAAACATGTCTGCAACGGCAAATCCCGTTGTGCGAACCGTTCTTGTAGAACATCTCATCCGGCCCGATCCGGCTGCAAATGAAAATGCAATCTTGCTCCACCAACGGATTTTTGCACCGAATCCCGATTGAAGCATTCTGATTCTTTCGAACCACAAATTATTTTGCAACCAAGTCAAACCTTTGCACCTTCCTTGTGCCTTCGTGGCAAAAACAATTGCAGGAAAATGTTTCTTGCCGTGAGACGCTCCCATAAATAATGTCAATCCATCGAAAAGATGGTGTGCCGTAAACTTTTTTCCATCTAACTTTGTACATCATCAGTTGAACATTTCATCATGCCAAACAACAAGAAAAAAGAAGTCAAGAAAGTCACCACGCACATTCTCCACGAAATGAAACGTTCCGGGGAAAAAATAGCGATGCTGACGGCTTACGATTATACCACTGCAAAAATCATTGACGCTGCAGGAATCGATGTCATTCTCGTTGGGGATTCCGCATCGAATGTGATGGCCGGTCACGAAACGACTTTACCGATCACACTCGATCAAATGATTTATCACGCCTCGAGTGTGGTGCGCGCCATTGACCGTGCATTGATCGTTGTGGATTTGCCTTTCGGTTCCTATCAGGGAAATTCCAAGGAAGCGTTGAATTCTTCCATCCGCATCATGAAGGAATCGGGTGCGCATGCCGTGAAACTTGAAGGTGGAAGTGAAGTGAAAGAATCCGTTGAAAGAATCCTTACCGCTGGAATTCCCGTCATGGGACATCTCGGATTGACACCGCAATCGATTTATAAATTCGGAACCTACAATGTGCGTGCAAAAGAAGAGGAAGAAGCGAAACGCTTGATTTCCGACGCACATGTTTTGGAAAAATCGGGTTGTTTTGCCATTGTGCTTGAAAAAGTTCCTGCCGCTCTTGCAACAAAAGTCGCTTCTGAATTGGAAATACCTGTGATCGGAATCGGAGCGGGTGGAGGAGTGGATGGACAGGTTTTGGTTTACCATGATCTGGTTGGACTGACAACGGAATTTTCCCCGCGCTTTTTACGCCGTTATGCAAACCTTGCCGATGAAATCAATTCGGCAGTGGGAAAATATATTTCGGATGTGAAGCGGAAGGATTTCCCGAATGAGAATGAGCAGTATTGAGAAAGAGATGATGGGGACGTTGGGACGAGGGACGAGTTGGTGTTCGGATTGTTTTTTTGTTGAAGGTTGAATTGCCATTTGCATATCAAACATTCTCTTCCTCTTTTTTCAATTCCAATTGCTCCTGTTCGAGCAGCGATAATTTATTTTCCCTTGCACCTTGTATTCCTGCGTCAAGTTCAAAACCGATGATGAGCATGACCGAGTTGTAATAAATCCAAATCAGGACCACGATGATCGAGCCGATGGAACCATAGAGCTTATTGTATTTGCCGAAGTTGTTGATGTACCAGGCAAAAAGCAATGACGTGAGAATGACCAATGAAGTTGCTGCAATGACTCCCGGACTGATGAAATTCTTATGCATGCGTTGAGAGGGACCGTACCGGTAAAAAGTTCCAATGACAAACATGAAGAGTGCACCAACGATGAGCCATTGGACAATCAATGCAATGATGTGTTGCGTGTGACCCTGGAAAACCAGATCGGCGGCAAGTTGCATGACAATGATGGTGGCAATGGCGATCATCAATGAAACGGTGAGAATGACAACCAGTATGACGGCAATGAACTGTTGTTTCCACACCGCCCGTTTTTCCTTGACATGAATGCTTCTGTTGAAAGCTCCCATCATGGAAGTGATTCCATTTGTGGAGAAATACAAGGCGACAAGAAATCCGAATGAAAGCAATCCCGAATGGTGACGGTGTGTGATTTCATTGATGGTGTCGAGTATTTCCTTCGAGGCGTTTTTTGGGAATGTGCTTTTCAGCAAATTGAAAAGTGTATCCTGAAAACCATGAATCGGAATGAAGGGGATGAGCGTGAAAAGGAAAATGATGGAAGGGAAAAGTGCAACGAAAAAATTATAAGCCATCGACGAAGCCCTTATTTTCAATTGCCCGCTATTCAATCCCCGACCGAAAAAAATGGCAACCTCATAAAGTGAAAGCCCTTCGAAAGCCCAAGGATGAATGCGTTTCGAGAATTTACTCAGTGCCCGTGAGGGAGGAAGTTTTCGTAGGAACCTGAAAAATCTTTTAATCATAGTGAAAACGTTCCGAAACTTTCGGGATGCGAAGCTGCGAATTTACGAATTGTTGAGTGTATAAAATTTCATCCGTAAATCCGTACTCTCCGTAATCCTAGAATGCCTTCAACGAAAGATCGAGACTCTTCGTGCTGTGTGTGAGTGCCCCGACAGAAATGAAATCGACTCCGCTTTCCGCATAAGCGCGAATGTTGCTTGCCGTGATTCCGCCCGAGGCTTCCGTTTCGTAACGTTTGTTGATCAATTGAATTGCCTTTTTCAAATCGGGCACTGAAAAATTATCAAGCATGATTCTTTGCATTCCACCAACGGCAATCGCCTCTTCGAGTTCCGGGAAATTCCGAACCTCGATTTCAATATCCAATGCCAACTTTTTTTCCTCCAGGTATTTTTTTGCCGAATGAATCGCCTTTGTAATTCCACCCGCATAATCGACATGATTGTCCTTGATCAGGATCATGTCATACAATCCGAAACGGTGATTCGCTCCTCCACCGATTCTCACCGCCCACTTTTCAAAATAGCGGAAACCCGGGGTTGTTTTTCGGGTGTCAATCACTTTTGTGTTCAAACCCTTCAGCAATTGTACGAGATGGAATGTCTCCGTTGCAATTCCACTCATGCGTTGCATGAAATTCAAGACCAATCTTTCCGCAACAAGAATCGAACGAGCCGAGCCTTCCACTTCCAATGCGACATCGCCTTTTTTTACAAGTGTGGCATCGGGAATGAAAATCTTCAATTGGAGTTTCGGATCAACCTGTTCGAAAATGAATCGCGCGAGTTCGACACCGGCAAGAATGCCGTCGTCTTTCACGAGCAAATGCGCGCGATGATTGGTCGTTTCCGGAATGGTGGAGAGGGAAGTGTGGTCGCCATCGCGTACGTCTTCCTGAAGTGCGTTGGCGATGGATGAACGGATGAGCGGTAAATCGAGCTGGGAAGGGGTGTAACCTGTACTGTTATTCATCGGCATTTTCAATGCGGAATTGTGTCACCGTAGTTGCACCGCCTGCAGTTTTCAAAAGATAATGGACGCGGTAAGTGCCATTGGTTGTTTTCAAGGTGCCGATGGCGAATTGCGATTCATTCTTCGGCTGGCTTTTGTGTACGACTGTAAATTCCTGTACGGGATGCTTTGCAAAAAAATCCTTTATGATCAATTCTGCCTGCGCTTTGCTGTAAATGTTTTCCTGCTCCAAAACTTTCAAATCGACATTGTCCGCAAAATATTTCGAAATCTCGCTTGCATTTCCGGTACGGATCGCATTGGCGACATCATCGGCAACATCTGGGGTGGTGAGGACAGGAAAAACGAACAGGAAAATTGCCAGAACGGTTTTCATGAGGTGATTGTCATTTCTTTTTTTGTGCAACTATCGAGCCAAAATATCGGGTATTTTCGCTGTCAACTGCTGTGGGCAAATTTAATGTTTTTAAGTTGCGAAGATGAAAATATTGATTCTACTTACCGGAAAAACGGAAGAAGGCTGGATTAAAACGGGTTTTGAGCAATACCTCAAACGGCTCGACCATTATTGCACAATTGAGACGATTGAAATTCCCGCCCTGAAAAATTCCGGAAAACTTTCCCCCGCCGAACAGAATAAGGCAGAAGGGGAATTGCAACTTGCAAAAATCACCCCTGCCGACCGATTGGTTCTTGCAGACGAAAAAGGCAAGGAATTCTCTTCCGAAGGATTTGCCAAGTGGATCGAAAAGCAACAGGTCGCCGGTCATAAAAGAATGGTATTTTTGATTGGTGGACCATTCGGATTTTCAGAAGAGATCCTTAAACGGGCAAATGAGAAAATTTCCCTTTCGCAAATGACATTTTCACATCAGATGGTCAGACCGATTCTTGCCGAACAATTGTATCGAGCGTTTACAATTATCCGTGGTGAAAAATACCACCATTCCTGATTCATGTTTGAGTTAGAAAATTTCGCCTACATCAAAACCATACAACCCTTCGAATGGGTGATGTTGGGGATTTACATGCTGATCATCATCGGAATCACTTTTTACATTCAGGTCAGCAACATCAAAAAAAATCCGCTTTACCGT
>CAYMZV010000207.1:0-7863 GCA_964394965.1 uncultured Chryseobacterium sp. | reverse complement strand
CTTGTTTTTCATCGGTTAAATGTAAAGTAGAAAATGTTTCTTGAATAGCTCTCCGAAGGAGTCCTTCGGACCGATTGAACCGAGTTCCGCCGAGGTGAAAGCGGGAAAACGGATGCTTGGAAAAGAAATTGGCGCCGCTTCCGTGCAAAATCAATTTTGTTAAAAAGAAGCTTTCGCATTATGGATTTTCTCACTTGATTTGCCCTTAAATTACAAGTGGAAATGGACTACATCGAGCTCGACATAAAAGTGACTCCCCGCCAACCCGGAACCGATTTGCTGATTTCGGAATTGTCTGAAAACGGATTCGAGAGTTTTGTGGAAACGGAGAATGGTTTTCTGGCTTACATTCCCGCGAAGGATTTTTCGGAATCGTCGGTGAACTCCATCCATGCATTTGAAAATGAAATGGGCGAAGTGGAGTTTTCAAAAAAAACAATTCCCGCACAGAACTGGAATGCGGAATGGGAAAAGGATTACCAGCCGATTTTCATTTCAAACAAATTACTGATCCGTGCACCTTTTCACGCACCGGTTTCAGGAATGGAAATGGAACTGGTGATTCAGCCGCAACAATCGTTCGGCACCGGTCACCATCCGACAACCCGTTTGATGGCTGAAAAGTTATTAACAATGCCACTCGAGAAGCGTTATGTACTTGACATGGGTTGCGGAACGGGTGTGCTTGCCATTCTTGCCAATAAACTCGGGGCTTCCAAGGTTATCGGCATTGACATTGAAACCAATTCGGTGGAGAATGCAAGGGAAAATGCGGGACGCAATTCGGTTGTTGATGTTACGATTGAGGAAGGAACGGAGAATCAGATTCAGGGTCGTAAATTTGACATCGTTCTTGCCAACATCAATAAGAATGTCTTGCTGAAAGCGATGGGAATTTATGCCGATGCGATGAATGGAAACGGTGAATTGCTGCTCAGCGGATTTTTCATTACGGATGTGGACGAATTGAAAAGTGAAGCGAATAAAAACGGATTGAATTTCATTTCAGTGGAAAGCGACGGAGAATGGGCGCTTGTTCACTTCAAAAAAGGATAACTCCAATTATGAAAAATATCTCCCGAAGCATTTTTATCTTTTTCCTGACACTGCTGTTTGCCAATGTAAAATTGAATGCGCAGGTGATGCCGAAAAGTTTTGACGAGGATCCGGTGAAATTCATCCAGGAACTCAGCGATTTTTTCGAAAGTTACCAAGGCAAGGACGGAAAGGAATTCATTTACAATTTCAACAAGACATATTGGGTGACGGGAAAAGTGAGTGACGACATCAAGCAGGCGATGTACAAGAACTGCAACATGATGTGCAAGAAGAAATTCCGTCCGGAGCCCGAATACCATTCCTATATCAACACGATCATGGCGATTGTGGACAAGAATGTTTCGCAATCCACTTTTCTCGATTGGCAAGGCTGTTTCACAAGCATCTCAAACGGAAGATTGAACAAACCGTTTTCCGATTTCATTGCGATGGGTGAAAACCTTTTTGTTGAAAATAAATTCTACAAGACACCGACCGGTGAATGGAGTGCGATCGGCGGGACGTGGAAATTCGCTTGCGACAGTGTTCCCGCTTTGAAGTTCACGAATGTGACCTTGCATGGTGTTTCGCGGAACGACAGTACGGACATTTACAATACGAGTGGAATGTATATCGCCTCAACGGAAACATGGATCGGTACGGGCGGGCGCGTGAATTGGAAACGTGCGGGACTGAAAGACGATGAAGTGTATGCCGACCTGAAAAAATATTCGTTTCCGGTCAAGGGATTTTCCATTGTTGCCGATTCGGTTACATTTTACAACAAGGATTATTTCAAGGACAAACCCTTGCAGGGAAGGCTTTCGGAAAGGTTGGTTTCCGATGCACAGGAAAAGACGGCGACCTATCCGCGATTTGAATCTTACAGCAGCCGTTACCAATTGAATGCCATGTATCCGAATGTGGATTATGAAGGGGGATTTACACAAATGGGAGCGAAGTTCATCGGTTCGGGATCGGTGTCGAATCCCGCATTTTTTGTTTTCAAACGGAATGGAAAAGTTTTCCTAACTGTCACTTCCACCAGTTTTTCCATTACAAAAGACAAGGCGACGAGTGAGAATTCATCCGTAAAATTTGCGTTGGATGCAGATTCAATTGTTCATCCTTCCGTCAACTTCAAATATTTTGTGGACAGTGCGAAAGTGGTCATTTACCGTCCCGACGAAGGTGCATCGCAAGCGCCGTTTTACGATTCGTTCCATAAGGTGAATATGTATGTGCAGCAGATTGTCTGGAAAACGGACGAGCCAACCATTATCCTGAATACGATTCCGGGTTCCACACTCGGAGAAGCCTCTTTCCCCTCGCAGGATTATTACAGGCAATATTTATATGACCGTTTGCAGGGAATGGAAACGGTTCATCCATTGATCAGGATTCGGAATTTTGTGCGAGATGTGAATGGGGGCAATAAAACGTTTACGATGCTGGACATTGCCAAATATTGGAAAATAGGGGAGGATGAATTGCGTCCGATGATGATGGATCTTTCCAATCAGGGATTCTTGATTTACAATCCGAAGACGGACATTCTCACTTATCTCGACAAAAGCGACACTTACATTGCCGCACGCGCAGGGAAAAAAGATTATGACAATATTGAATTCGATTCAAAGGTTCCTCCGGGAACGCCGAATGCAAAAATAAACCTGCTCAATTATGACATGACCTTATTCGGAGTGGAAGAGATTGCGTTGAGTGATTCGCAAAATGTGACTGTGTTTCCCGATCAGGATATGGTCATTCTGAAAAAGGATAGGAATTTCACTTTCCAGGGATCGATCATGGCGGGACGATTCGATTATTACGGAAAACTTTTTTCATTCGATTACAATACGTTCAAGTTGAATCTTAACAATGTGGATTCCGTCCGTATATGGATTGACACCGACCAGATTGATCCGCGTGATCCAAAGGGAGGACACTTGCAGATGAAAGTGAAAAGTGTAATTGAAAACCTGAATGGGGAATTGCAAGTGGATGCATTTGACAACAAATCGGGTGTGCACAATAAGGGGAGTTATGCGAAGTATCCGATTTTCACGAGTGCAAAACCATCTTTCGTTTATTATGACAAACCGGGAATTCAAAAGGGGGTTTATAACCGCGATAAATTTTATTTCAAACTGGATCCGTTCACCATTGACAGTCTTGACAATTTCGATAACAGTGCGTTGAAGTTCGGAGGTGTTTTCGAATCATCGGGAATTTTACCGGAAATCCGTGATACACTGCGATTGATGCCCGACAAATCGCTTGGCTTTACACGTCAGGCGCCACCCGGCGGGTATTCGATGTATGGAGGCAAGGCAAAATTTACGAATCAGATAAGTTTGAGCAATAAGGGCTTGCATGGTGACGGTGAAATAGATTACATCACATCGGTAAGCAAGAGCAATGATTTTACGATGTTTCCGGATTCCACCAATGGAACGGCACAATCCTATACCGTTGCCCAACAGAAAATAAGCGGTAAAACGGAATATCCGAATGTCAGCGGGGAAACGATTTACATCCATTGGATGCCGAAAAGCGATTTCATGAATGCAACGAACCGCGATTCCGCGTTTAACGTTTTTAACGGACAGGCAACTGCAAGTGGAACATTGACGCTGTCGCCGAAGGCTCTGACTGCGAATGGAAAGATGAATTTTTCAAGTGCCGAATTGGATTCGAAAAGAATGGTGCTGAAACAACATACCATTGACTCCGATTCCGCCGATTTTCATATGAAGTCACTTGACGGCACGGGGCTTCAAGCTTTTGCCACCAAAAATTTTAACGCCCACATTGATTTTGAAAAGCGCGAAGGGGATTTCAACGCCAATGGCGAAGGATCAGTGGTGAGTTTTGATATTGACAAGTACATCTGTTACATGAAAAATTTCAAGTGGTACATGGATCAGAGTACATTGGAACTTGGTGGAGCGAAACCCAAAAACGGAGCGACACAATTGGATTTGGAAGGACCTGAATTCATTTCCGTTCTTCCGAAGCAGGATTCACTCCGGTTCAGGGCGCCGAAAGCGAAATTCGATTATAAAAACAATGTGATCTATGCGGAACAAGTGAAGGAAATTCTGGTTGCAGATGCGCAAATTGTTCCTGACAGCGGAAAAGTTGTCGTGAGAAAAGATGCCTATATGGAAACGTTGACGAATGCAAAAATCAATGCCAATACCGTTACCAATTACCATCACCTTTTCAATTGTGTGGTTGACATCACCTCACGTCACGATTACACGGCTTCGGGCGATTATGCTTACGTGGATGAATTGAAAAAAGAGCAACTGATCCATTTTGCAAAAGTCGCTCCCGATACAACCAAGTCAACTTTCGCGCAAGGTGTCATCGCCGACACATCGAAATTCATGTTGAGTCCCGCTTTTGATTTCCGTGGAAAAGTAATCCTGCAGGCAAGCAATCCTTTCCTTGTCTTTGACGGGTCAACTTCACTCAATCATGATTGTGCAATTGGAAAAAGCAGGTTGAATTTTACGGGACAAATAAATCCTGATGAAATTTATATTCCTGTTGCCACCGCGCCGGTCAACGAGCAGGGTGAACCGATCACTTCCGGATTGATGAGTACGGTTTCTGCGGATTCGATTCACATTTATGGTTCTTTCCTTTCGCCCAAGGAAGGTAAAACCGACGTGAGTGTCGTAACGGCTGATGGATTTTTGTTTTTCGACAAGGCGTCAAGGGAATATAGAATCTCAAACAAGGAAAAACTGGTGGAGCGGTCGCTTCCCGGAAACTATGTGAGTTTCAGTACAAAAACATGCATGGTTTATGGTGAAGGACAAATGACATTGGGAGCCAATCTTGGAAAGGTGTACATGAATGTGATCGGAAATGGAACATACAATACCATCGATCACAGTTCCTCATTTGATTTGGTCATGGGAATTGATTTCTTCATGAGCGATAAGGCCATGAGTGTTTTGGTGGATGATATCAATGCTTCGAGTTCATTGACGGGAACTGATCCAGGGCGGCAAACCTACCAACGTGCTTTGAACGACCTTGTTGGAAAAGACAAAGCCGACAAGCTGATTTCCCAGCAAACACTTTATGGAACCTACAAGAAATTCCCTGATGAATTGAGGTACACACTGTTCTTTACCGATGTGAAAATGAGCTGGAACCAAAAGATCAAAGCCTATGTTTCTGACGGAAAATTAGGTTTAGGCAGTATCGATAAAGAGCAGATTAACAAGTATTTAACTGGTAATATTGTGCTGGAAAGGAAAAAAAGCGGAGACGTTTTAACGATCTATTTTGAGTTGGATAACAGTAAATGGTATACCTTTAGTTATTCATCCGGTATGATGACTTGCTATTCGTCCGACGATAAATTCATGACCATCATCAAGGAATTGAAGGACGAAGACAAGGTTGCTCCGGATGATTATGATAAGGATCGACTGCCAGACAACAAAGCCAAATATAAATTCACCGGTGGAAGTCCAGCCATACGCGATCTGATGCTGAAAAAGCTGAAGCGTGCGGGCGATGCTGGAAACGGTGGTGATAACAATGGGGATGGGTCTGATAATCAGGGTAATCACTAATGACAACAACAACAATTCTTGCATTATTAATTGCTTATCTGCTCGGTTCAATTCCATCGGCAGTTTGGATTGGCAAATGGTTTTACGGGATTGATGTCCGTGAACATGGCAGTGGAAATGCTGGTGCCACGAATACGTTTCGTGTGCTCGGGAAAAAAGCCGGAATTCCGGTTTTGTTGATGGACATTTTCAAGGGATGGGCTTCGGTAATGATGGTGACGTATGTAACAGAAGCTCCCCAGCACACTCAGGATTTTGTGAATATCCAGATTGTTCTAGGCGTGGCTGCGGTTGTCGGACATATTTTTCCCTTGTTTGCCGGATTCCGTGGCGGTAAAGGGATTGCGACATTGTTTGGAGTTGTGTTGGCTGTTCACCCTTGGGCATGTCTCTTGTCGACAGGTGTTTTTTTACTTGTTTTTCTCGCGACGAATTATGTTTCACTTGGATCGATTTCAGCTGGCATCTCATTCCCGATCATTGTCATTTTTGTATATGGTGCCCATATTGTTCCCTCTATGGTTGTGTTTTCCTGTCTTGTCGCCCTTCTGATTCTGATCACGCATCAGAAGAATATCGAACGCTTGATTCGCCGTGAAGAATCGAAAATTTTCCTTTCCAAAAGGAAAGAAAATAGCGAAGAGGAAGAAGTGCTTTCATGAACTTTTGCCTTGTCGTTCCCGTGTTTCGGATTGTATCTTTTGCCGCAACTTTTATTATATTTTTTTAAGGAATCAAATGGATTGGATTTCTCGTATATGTTTTTGGTGTCAAAACCCCAATCAATTAACTTTTTGATGTGGAAATCAGGTTATTTCAGCATCTTATCGATAACCTGTAACTTCGTAAATTAGGTGCTATTCTTGGCAAAAGAGATCTTCATACGGCTTAATGAGCGTTGGGCAGTAACCCGAATATGCGCGTAAGGCAACATATTGTTTTTTTGCTTATTGCTGCGGCGATGCTGGTAGCGCCTTGTCGTATTTCTGCACAATTATTGACTTCCGAAAACGATGTAAAAAACAAGGCGGATAAACTGTTTGAAATTCCCGATTATGCAGGGGCAATGGGACTTTATTCCCAGTTGCTGGCCAATCATCCCGACGATCCGAATTTGAATTACCGTTATGGTGTTTGTGTTTTATATGCAAGTTCGGAAAAGGATAAGGCGCTGAAATATTTGGAGAACGCCTCAAAAAGTTCTGGCGTGGATCCTGATGTTTGGTTTTATCTGGGGAAAGCCTATCACCTCAATTATCAATTCGAACAGGCCATCGTTGCCTACAATAAATTCAAATCGGTAGCAAGCCAGAAATCTTCGGAAAAATTGCAGGTGGATAATCAGATTGCCATGTGCAAGACGGGGAGAAAATTATTGAAGGCAATTACCGATATCACTGTTCTCGACAAGGCGGAATTGAATCAGGCCGATTTTTTCCGTCATTATGATTTGACTACTGCCGGATACAGCGGACAATTGCTTGTCAAGCCGGATGGATTTCAAACGGCTCTCGACAAAAAGAAGAATGAGCAATCAATCATTTTCCTTTCGGGTGAAAAAAACGAATTGTATTTTTCCTCTTACGGCAATGACGAAAGCCAGGGGAAAGATATTTACCGTGTGCGTAAACTCCCCGATGGCACTTGGGGAAAACCATTCAATCTCGGTTATCCGATCAACACCGAATACGACGAGGATTATCCGTTCATGCATCCCAATGGAAAAGTCTTGTATTTCTCCTCGAAAGGTCACAACAGCATGGGAGGATATGATATTTTCCGTGCAGAATTGAATGAAGAAACCGGAACATTCGACAAGCCCGTCAATCTTGATTTTGCCATCAATTCTCCCGACGATGACATCATGTTCGTTACCGATCAGGATGAAAAGACAGCTTGGTTTGCATCAAACAGGAATAGTCCGCAGGGAAAAATGATGGTGTATCATGTAATGATCGAGCGAAAGCCGGTCAACATGTGTTTGATTTCCGGAGTTTATACACCTACGAACGGCGACAAAAACCTTTCCGCAAAAATTACTGTCAAGAATGCGGAAACAAATGAACCGATCGGCGTTTTCAAAAGCAATGAATCGACAGGGAAATATTTCATGAATCTTCCCAACAACGGAGGGAAATATACTTTCACGGTTGATCACAGTGGCATTGCAACCCAAACAAAGGATGTCATCATTCCACCGCAATATTCCATCAAGACAATCAAT
>CAYMZV010000206.1:0-7923 GCA_964394965.1 uncultured Chryseobacterium sp. | reverse complement strand
GACTCCATGAAGATGGCGGTGGAACAATTTCCATTTGCATCAATGACTCCCCTGTACATTCCCGGTGTATTGAAACACAAATCGAAATTCCCCTTGCTGTCAATGGCAATCAATCCGCCTTCGCCACCGTCTTTCAGCAATTGGTTGAACACAACTTCGTGACAGGCATCTTTCAATGTTGATTTCTTGTAACGCATCAACGCGGAAATTTCATGTGCAACCACGCGACGGATATAAAATTCGCCATGGCCTGTGCACGAAATCGCAACGGTATCATCTGCAAAAGTGCCGGCACCGATGATGGGCGAATCGCCGATTCTTCCCCAACGTTTATTTGTCATTCCACCAGTGGAAGTGGAGGCTGCCAGATTTCCATCCGCATCCATTGCAACGGCACCGACAGTTCCGATTTTTTTCTTTCCCTCGGAATGATCGAGCAAAGTCGAATCGGTGTCTTTCACTTCGAGCCATTGCTTGCGTCGCATCTCGGTGAGGAAATATTCCTCGTTCTTGAAAATCAGTTTATTCGCCCGCGCAAAATCTTCCGCACCTTTTCCGGTCAAAAAAACATGATTGGATTTGTCCATCACCGCACGCGCAAGCAACACCGGATTTTTTATCCCGCGTATTCCGCAAACCGCTCCGGCCTTTCTTGTTTTTCCATCCATGATCGCCGCATCCATTTCAACTTTTCCCTCGTGCGTGAGCACGGCTCCACGTCCCGCATTGAAAAGCGGATCATCTTCAAGGACAATTACTGCAGCTTGTACGGCATCCAGCGCACTGCCATTGTTTTTCAATATTGCGTAACCCGCGTGCAACGCACGTTCCAATCCGTCGCGATAGCCGCGCTCGAGTTCGGGTGTAAGTTGCTCGGGAAGAATCACTCCTGCTCCGCCATGCACTGCCAGTATCGGGTTCATTTTTTTATCGGGGTTGGAGGAAGTTTCATTTTTTGCTCGAGCATTTCCAAGCTGTCAAGCAAACGTGTCGCTTGCACATCGTCGGGACGGATCTGCAAGGCGTGATTCAACAAACGTTTCGATTCAGGATAAAAATCGGATGTTCCCAAATATCCTTTTGCAAGCCTGATCGTGCTGTCCACATTCATGGTATCGCGTTTCCATCCAAGCAGGGATTTATTGTTGGAATCGGCAGCGTGATATCCATTTGACACACCACTCTCTTGGCCTTGCAGGATTTTTATTTGTTCGTTGATCTTGTCATTGTCATATCCCTGCTGATTCAAGTGTTTCTGGTATTCCTTTATTTGTGCATCGAGCAATGAGTACGATTGATTGAAAGCCATCATCGCAGTTGGAAAATCCTTGCTCATGAAACTTGCACCTGCATAATCCGCCCATTCTTTCGCATCTCCGGGATTCGTCATTGTGGCGTATTTCAAAAAGCGGGCGGCATTTGCAAAATCCTTTTTCGCTGCATAAGCATTCGATTGATTGACAAACAGCGTTTCGTAATTCAACAGGATTGTGCTCGAGGGAAAATATTGATAGGCATTGCCCCATGCTTCTGCTGCCAGTTCATATTGTTCATTGTAATAATAACAGAGACCGAGATTCAAATATCCGTTGACATATTTTTTATGCAGCTGTGTTGCACGCAAAAGATAAGTCAACGCAGTGTCGGCATAATGATGAACTTTCACCGTATCGCGTCCATATTGTTTGATGGTATCATGACCTATAATCGTATCGCGGCCGGCCCAGAACAAACCGAGATCCATGTATTGCGAACCGGCATTTCCATTGGTAATGGCTGAATTCGGATGCGTCTTTACATCATTCGTATAAAGTGTAAACATGTTTTTCCAATCCGCATTTCGTTTTACCGTAATCATCCACGCAGGAACGGCAATCAGCAAAAACACAAGTGAAAGGGCGATTTTCGGTGTGACGATTTGACTTATTTTTTCAATTCCCGCCACCAACAGCCACGCAATGGCCATGCAGAATCCAAGTGAGGAATGATAAATCAAACGTTCACCCATTGTCGCACCGATGTCGAAGAAAACGTTGCAGATCATTGCGAAGAAGAACAGGTAAATCAGCAGCGGAAAGGCAAGCGGATGTCGCTTTTGCCACAAACGGAATGCAACCACCACCAATGTGATGTTGACCGCCAATGAAAGCAATACGCCCCAATCAAAAATCCGTGAGTAGGGAAATGTCTGGTAGGAATAATCGTACGACAATGAAACCGGCGCGGCACACAAATACAGGTAGTCATCCAACCGATTTATTTTCGATGCGATTTTCTGGTCGGGAGTTGCATAGAGATAAGGGTCATTCAATACATCCTGCTTGCTGTTGTCGACAGGTGCAGTGGCAGCCCCGATCACGCTCAGACGAAGTATGAAATACAGGATGAACACAACGGCAAACGGAATCATGGGCCGGTAAACATCCCGCAATTTCCGTTTGTGAACGAGCATGATGGAAACGGGCAAAAGCACAATGAGCACAACGGCATATTCTTTCGAGAGAAAGGCAAGCGCAAAACTGACGGCACCCAACCACATGTCTTTTGTCCTCCGGTACAAATCGTAACGGAAAAAATAAATGAACGTGAGCGTGATGAATAAAAGCGAAAATATTTCATCACGGCTTTTTACGTTCGCGACCACCTCGGTGTGGATCGGATGAATGGTGAAAAGCAAAACCGAAAGGAAGGCGATATCCGTATTGGAACGGAAAACATAATCGCGCAGAAACCAAAGCAACACAACCATCGACAACACAAACCAGATGATCTGGAACGTGTGGCGGATGGGAGCGATCTTGTCATTCGTTTCCTTTATTTTCTTGTCGTAATAATTATTCTCCAGTACAAGCTTGTTCATGATCCCCGCCTTGCTTCCCTGTCTCTGATAGGCAAAAAGCGAATCGCGCGCTTCGGTTGCACGGTCGCCATAACATTGTCCGAAAATACTTTGCTCCATTGCGAAAGTGATGATCGAAAGCGGACGGTAACGGCCTCCCGACAATTGCTGTTCGACTCCCTGGCTTTCATAAAAACTCTTGTAAGCATCATTCATCAGGATATCCGGTATGCCCGACATTCCCTTTTGCACATACATGTTTTTATTGATGATGATATCGTCGTCGAGGCAATAATTGTTTTTGTAACTGTTGCCATAATACAGAAAACCGACAATGATGATGGCGAGTGCCTGCCAGCGGAAATCATTCAGGAACAGCCACCCGTTTCCTTGCAACGGCGGCAATGTATACACAGCGGATTTTGCAGCGGCTTTTCCGGAACTGCCGGGAGCCTTTTTCTTGATCTCAACTTTCTTTGCCATAGGGAACACGAATCTACGAAAAGCCCAATTAAGTTATCGTGACAATTAAGGAATGATTATTGTGCCTTCCCTGCAACTCGTTACCCTACTGAACTTAATTACCTTTACTGTCAATGAAATTCTTCCTCTTCCTGAAAAATTTCCTTTCCAACCGCTTCGGCAAACTCGTGCTGGCGGTTACGGCTTTTGCAGTGGCCTACATCCTTACACTTTCTCTTTCCGATAAATCCACCACACCCGGCATTGATGATTTTGAAAAAACATTGCATCAGCATGAAGCGGATTTGAATACGGAGCTGGATACGTTCGTGCACGATTCAAAAGGGAAATCATACGATGACATTTTCAAGACACGTCCGGAAAGGTATAATTCACTTTTCCATGATGAAGGGCTTGTACTGCTGATTTACCAAAGCGACACATTGAAATTCTGGTCCGACAATTCCGTTTCGGTTGAGAATTACATGAAAGAGGTTTGCCTCGACGATCGGATTGCAAAATTGAAAAACGGCTGGTTTGAAGTCATTCACAGGGCGGATGCTTCGGGCAGAACATATATTGGATTGTTGCTGATCAAGAATAATTATTCCTATCAGAACCAATATCTCGTCAATTCATTTCAAAAGGATTTCGATTTGCCGCCCGAAACGGAAATCGAAATCAACGATCCCTCTTCGGCGAACAGTGTGCATGCGTCCGACAACAATTACCTTTTTTCACTCGTCTTCAAATCCACCGGTCCGCCGGAAACGCCGGTGTGGAGAACTTGCCTGAACATCATTTTCAATCTCGCCGGGTTTTTATTTGTGCTGTTGTTTCTCAGTGCGGAAAGTGACGCGCTCTCGGGTGCCATCGGTCGTACAGGTGCGCTGTTGCTTTTTGTCTTTTCCGTTTTGCTGTTGCGTTTTCTCACGATAAAAATCCGTTTCCCGGAAACATTTTATGACCTCACGCTTTTTTGCCCGAAATATTATGGAGATGCGAATTCATTCTGGCTTTCCAATCTCGGTGATTTTCTGATCAATGCCTGTCTGCTGGTTTTCCTTGCATTTCACATTACGCGTCACTTGAAAAAAACAAGGATCAAGACAAAAATCATAACGTGGAAAAAGGTTTTGTGGGGAATGCTTTTGATTCTTATTCCTTCTGCCGGCGCTTGGTGCATCAATGAAATGATTTCGGGTTTGGTGCAGAATTCCGACATTTCATTTGACCTCAACAATATTTTTGAATTGTCCGCTTACAGTTATCTCGGACTGTTGCTCATTGCACTTTTGCTCGCCGCTTTTTTTCTCATTGTCGACCGTTGTGTGCGCATCATCCAACAACTGATTGACCGTCCTGCGTTGAAATGGCAAATCTTTTTTGCGTCGGGAGTGATTTACGTTGGAGTGCTCCATCTTTTCGGTTATGTCGATCTCATTGCGGATTGTTGGCCGTTCGCGATTATCCTATTGTTGATGATCTGGAGAAAAGATGCGAAAGACATTACCTATTCCTTTTCACTGATCGTTTTTCTGGTTTTTGTTTTTTCATTTTATGGAACGCACATGCTCACCAAGCAGAGCACGCACAAGGAACACGACAGCCGAATCCTTTTTGCGGAAAAATTGGCGCAGGAAGAGGATCCGATTGCAGAAAACCTTTTTACCGAGTTCGAAACAAAGTTGTCGCATGACTCCGTTCTCATTTCAAAGACACATCCGCCTTCGCTCGACATGAACGCTTTTGACAATCGCGTCAAGCAACAATATTTCAGCGGCTATTGGGAAAAATACGATGTGAAGGTTTCCTTCTTCGACACCATGTGCACACCGCTGATCCATTCCAGTTCACCGAATTCGGAAAACATTACACACTTCGACGATTTGATCGAGAAAGACGGTGGTGCAACTTTCAGCAACAATCTTTTCTATCTCAACAATAATTCCGGACGCATCAGTTATCTCGCGAAAATAATTTTACAGAAAACGGGTCATGAAAAACCGCTCGGACAGGGAACACTTTTCATCGAGCTGGATTCAAAATTAATGTCGGAAGAAATCGGTTATCCCGAATTGTTGCTTGACCGCGAATTGGGAATCAATCAGAAATTGGTCAATTATTCCTATGCGAAATATAAAAACGGACAACTGGTCAACCATTCCGGAAAATTCCAATACAATTTATCGCCCGATGCATTTGGAAAAACGGGTCCGCCGGATAAATTTTTTGAAATCGATGGCTGGTGTCATCTCGTTTACCGTCCCGATCCAAGTTCGGTTGTCATTCTCAGCAAACCCGACGAAGGTTGGCTGAACATCACGACAAGTTTCTCGTACATTTTTGCGCTGTTCAGTTTGCTGTTGCTCATTTCACTTTCCATCCGGCAGTTGATCCTTGTCGGTCCCACTTTTTCAAACCTCAGTTTCAAATACAGGATTCAGTTGGTGCTGGTGATGATCGTGTTGGTGTCGCTCGGACTTTTCGGTGGCGGCTCCATTTATTACATACGTGAACAGTATCAGACAAAAAATGCGGAGATCATCAGTGAAAAGGGAAATTCGGTTGTGCTGGAATTGCAGGGATTGCTCGAGGAAAACAAATTGAACAATGCGTACAAGGAATACACGACTTACAAGCTGAAAACCTTTTCAAACACTTTTTTCACCGACATCAATCTCTACGATCTCGATGGAAATCTGTATGCGTCATCCTTGCCGAAAGTTTTTGACGAAGGATTGGTTTCGAAAAAAATGAATCCCGAAGCGTATGAGGAAATCAGCATTGAGAAAAAATCGGAATTCATTCACGACGAAAATATCGGTAACCTGAATTATCTCTCCGATTATTTGCCGGTGAAAAACAAGGCGGGACAATTGCAGGCGTATCTCAACCTTCCGTATTTCGCAAAACAAAGTGATCTTGAAAAAGAGATTTCAACTTTCCTTGTGGCGTTGATCAATGTGTATGTTTTGCTTTTTGCGCTTTCTGTTCTTGCTGCGATTTTCATTTCCAATTATCTCACGCATCCGCTTCGCCTCATCCAGGAAAAAATGCGGCAGGTGAAACTCGGGAAAAAGTCGGATCAGATCGAATGGAAAAACAAGGATGAGATTGGAAGTCTGGTATCGGAATACAATCGCATGATCCAGGAATTGGCAACGAGCGCGGAGCTGCTTGCGCAATCCGAGCGGGAGAGTGCGTGGCGGGAAATGGCGAAACAGGTGGCGCATGAAATCAAGAATCCATTGACGCCGATGCGCTTGAGCATTCAATTGTTGCAGCGTGCGTATTCCGATAAGGCACCCGACATCGATCAAAAAGTGGAACGGCTTTCCAAAACCATGATCGAACAGATCGACACACTCGCTTCAATCGCTTCCGCATTTTCCGATTTTGCAAAAATGCCCAAACCGAATAACGAAGGAATGGATTTGCGCGCGCTCACACAAAATGCAATCGAACTTTTCAATGAGACGAGCGAGGAAACGGATTTTTCATTCAACGACAACTCAATCGGGAAAGCATGGATTTGCGCCGACAAGGAACAATTGCTCCGCGTGTTGAACAATTTATTCCGCAATGCCATTCAGGCTATTCCCGAAGACCGGCAAGGAAGAATCGATGTCTCACTTTCACGGCAGAACAATAATTTCATTGTTGCCGTAAAAGACAACGGAGCGGGAATTGCGGATGAAGTGATCGATAAAATCTTTGTTCCGAATTTCACCACCAAAACACACGGCATGGGATTGGGATTGGCGATGGTGAAAAACATTGTGGAAAGTTGCAACGGGCAAATCTGGTTCGAAACGACAAAAGGAAAAGGCACGACTTTCTTTGTGAGTTTTCCGGAATATGAGGAGTAATGATGAATGATGAGTGATGAATTGTGAATGCGGCGAATTTTTAGGATACGGTTAATCCATTTGAAAAAGCAACAATAAAAAAACGGAGTCCGAAAATTTCCGGAACTCCGTTTTTTATTTCCTGACAACTGCCAAGCGACAGCTGCTGACTTTTTTTATCCTCTTCCGCCAGATACAGGGAAATATTTCGCTTTCAGGACATCATCGTAATCGTCGGCATAAACTCCAACGCGGTTGAATGTGCTGCTGATTTCGGATTTGTCCAATCCTTCGAGTTCGCGGATCGCCTTGATGTATGCATTGTTTCCGTAAATGGTAAAACCGACTCCGTAAAGTGTGTGGTTGATTTCCAACAATTCTTTTGTGAAAATGTGCTGATTCTCAACCGGCACTTCGCAAACCGGAGCGAGCACTTGCAGGTAACCGTAATCGATAAAATTTCCCTGTGCGTCTTTCGATTGAAAAACATCCACCCAAACACTCGCTGAACCGAGTTTCAGATTCCATTGTCCGGCTTGCTCGCCGCGACAAGTTACAGGATCAACTCCAAGTCCTTGGATGATCTCTTCTACCATGTTGTAATAATGTTGAATCGCTTGCATTTTGAAATGGTTTTGAGTTTTTTCTTACTAGTAGTTTTCAAATCAAAAATAATCTTTTCATTGATTCGGCAAATAAAAATCACGGGTTTGTTTCGAATAAAGATCGAGTGTTAATGATGATTTTATGGAATCATAATATCCCGCATTT
>CAYMZV010000205.1:0-7927 GCA_964394965.1 uncultured Chryseobacterium sp. | reverse complement strand
TTCCCTTTCACCGACCAGGGTTTTGAATGGGTGGATTATTCCGATCGCGAAAACCATTACCGCAAAGGATTGAAATACACTTCGGATAAGGACGGACACATTGTGATTCCAGCCACAACGAATTATCGGAATTTCATCTTGGAATTGAATTCGTCAACAAGTCATTTGTTCACGGCCGATGTTTATCAGTATGAGCCGTACAATGAAAAGCCGGTGATGGCGCCGAAAACATTTTTCTTCACCGACCGTTCCATTTACCGTCCGGGACAAACCATTTTCTTCAAGGGAATCGTCATCAATACCGACGGCGACAACAATTCCATCCTGAAAAATTATGCAACATCGGTTACATTTTACGATGTGAATTACCAGGTTGTAAAAACACTGAACCTTGTTACCAACGATTACGGTTCTTTCAGCGGAACATTCATTGCACCGAGTTCCGGTCTCACCGGGCAAATGCGGATTACGAATGAAAGCGGCACAAGTTATTTTGCCGTTGAAGAATACAAGCGTCCGAAATTTGAAATCACCACCGAACCGGTGACGGGTGCGTATCGTCTCAATGAAAAAATTGAAGTGAAGGGAACGGCAAAAACCTTTGCAGGATCTGTTGTGGATGGAGCCGAAGTGAAATACAGGGTGGTGCGCACGGCTAGATTTCCGTGGTGGTGGTATTGCTGGCGCGGATATTATCCGTCAAGCGAAGCGACGGAAATCACGAATGGAACCGTTACGACAAATGATACGGGCGGATACGTGATTCCATTCACCGCATTGCCCGACCGCGCAGTGACACCCGAGAGCAAACCGATTTTCACATACGAAGTTTACATTGATGTGACCGATATTACCGGTGAAACACATTCCACTTCCACTTCTGTCGATGTCGGTTACACGGCACTTGAATTGACCATCGGCATTCCCGCTTATATTGAAAAGGCGGATACGAATTCCGTTTCCATCACACTCAACAATCTTTCCGGGTCGCCCGAATCGAATGATGTTTCCTTTTCGATCAACAAATTGAATACGCCGACACAACTCTATCGCGATCGGCAATGGGGAATGCCCGATAAATTCATTTACAAAAAGGAAGATTGGCAATCGTGGTTTCCGGAAGATCCATACAAGAATGAAAATGACATTACCACTTGGGCAAAAGCGGAATCGGTTTACAATGGAACGGTCAACACGGGAAAACAAAAAACATTCAAGCTGAAAAAATCCGCGTGGGCTCCGGGAAATTATGTGTTGGAAGCAACCACAAAAGACAAATACGGAAACGAAGTGAAGGATGTCCGTTATTTCACGTTGTACGACATAAAAGACAAGACGCCCGCAACGCCTTCCGCGTGGTCGTTTCAGGCGATCAATACAAATTGCCAACCCGGCGAGAAAGCCGTTTTCCTTGTGGGAACTTCCGGAAAAGATGTGAGCGTACTTTATGAAATCGAAAAGAAAGATAAGATCGTTGAAACGAAATGGCTGAAGCTGGATAATGAACAGAAGTACATTGAGATTCCCGTGACGGAAGCCGACCGAGGAAATTTCTCCGTGCATTTTGCATTCGTGTATCACAATCGCGCGTACACTACCGACCAATCGGTTTCCGTTCCGTGGAAAAGCAAGGACCTCGACATTTCATTTGAAACGTTCCGCAATAAATTATTGCCCGGACAAAAAGAGGAATGGAAATTGAAAATAAAAGGTCCTGACGGAGAAAAGGTGATGGCGGAAATGTGTGCGGCGATGTATGATGCGTCACTCGATCAATTCCGTGGACACAGTTGGGATTTTTATTTGTGGAAATCCTATTATGGTTCGATGTATTGGCAGCACGGTGTGGAAGGAACGGACAATTCCTCGATGTGGGACAACTATTGGAACGAGACGGAAACGTATTACGATACAAGAAGCTATGATCAACTGAATTGGTTCGGATATTATTATGGTTACTATAATTATTGGGGATATGGGAATCTTGAAGAAGATGCTCCAGCAATGGGAGGCGCAATGAGATCGAGGGGCGATAATGTGGGAATGGCCGCTCCCGCTGAGGCGCCGAGAGCGCTTGCCCAGGAAAAAACAAAAGATTCGGATAAAAAGGAAAGTTTAAAAGCGGACGAGACTACGGTAACAAATAGCGCAAGCTTTGATCAGGATGGACAGGTGGCGACAGGGAAAAACAGTGCGCATGCCGAATCTCAACAAGCGGATTTCCGTGGACCCGGAGGCGGAGATGTGAACCTGAATGATGTGAAAGCGAGAACGAATCTGAATGAAACGGTTTTCTTTTTCCCGCAACTCGAAACCGATTCAACAGGAACGGTGACAATTGATTTCACCATGAACGAAGCGCTCACGCGCTGGAAGTTCATGGCATTCGCGCACACGAAAGATTTGAAATATGCGCAAGTGGAAAAAGAAGTTGTCACACAAAAGGATTTGATGGTGATGCCGAATGCGCCACGTTTTTTCCGCGAAGGCGATCACATTACATTCACTGCAAAAGTTTCCAACCTCACGGAAAAGGAATTGAGCGGAAACGCACAGCTCATGCTGTTCGACGCGATTACCATGAAACCGATTGATGTGCAATTGGGAAATACAAATGCAAAAGTTCCGTTCACAGCAAAAAAAGGACAGAGCGCTCCCTTGTCGTGGGATCTTGTCATTCCCGAAGGAATTTCCGCTGTCGATTATAAAGTTGTGGCGGCCGCAGGGAATTTTTCCGATGGGGAAGAATCCGCACTTCCTGTCTTGAGCAATCGCATGCTGGTGACGGAAACAATGCCGCTTCCGATTCGCGGTGGACAGACAAAAGATTTCTTCTTTGAAAAACTGTACAACCAGAACAACGGTTCAACCACCATCAGAAACCAGAAACTCACACTGGAATTCACTGCGAATCCGGCATGGTATGCGGTGCAGGCCTTGCCGTACATGATGGAATATCCGTACGAATGTGCGGAACAAACCTTCTCGCGTTTTTATTCCAACAGTATTGCCACCAACATCGCCAACTCCACTCCGAAAATCCATGCGGTGTTTGAATCGTGGAAAACGCAAAGCCCCGATGCGTTCCTTTCCAATCTCGAAAAAAACCAGGACCTGAAAAATGTGGTGTTGACGGAAACGCCTTGGGTGCTCGATGGACAGGATGAGAGCGATCGCAAACGCCGTGTGGGATTATTGTTCGACATCAATCACATGGCGGGTGAACAGGAACGCACCTTGCGCAAGTTGGAGCAGATGCAGGTTTCAAATGGCGGTTGGCCTTGGTTCGATGGCGAACCCGATGACCGTTACATCACACAATATATCATCACCGGCATGGGACATCTCGATCACCTCGGAATAAAATCGGTGCGCGACGACGGTCGTTGCTGGAGAATGGTGACGAATGGAATGCAATACCTCGATCACAGGATCCGTGAAGATTACGATTGGATTTTGAAATACGACAAGGCGCACATGGACGAGGATCATCTCAGCGATCTGGCAATCCAATACCTGTATGCAAGAAGTTATTTCAAGGACATCACGATCACTCCGAGAGACAAGGAAGCGTTCGATTATTTCTTCGGTCAGGAGAAAAAATACTGGACCGGCCAAACGCGTTACATGCAGGGAATGATTGCGCTCGCACAATTCCGTTACGATGCAGCGAAATCCACAACCGCCACGGACGTGATGAAATCGTTGAAGGAAACTTCCCTCACGAGCGATGAAATGGGAATGTACTGGAAAGAAAATACGGGTGGATATTATTGGTACCAGGCGCCGATTGAAACGCAATCGCTGTTGATTGAAGCGTTCAAGGATGTGTTGAACGATACGAAATCGGTCGACGACATGCGCGTGTGGCTGTTGAAGAACAAACAGACGAACGATTGGAAAACAACAACGGCAACGGCCGAAGCGTGTTATGCATTGCTGATTGACGGAACAAGTTGGTTGGCGACGGAGTCGGATGTTTCGATTGTTGTGGGCACGCAAAAAATAGATCCGAAAACGATGGGCATAAAAGAGGAAGCGGGAACCGGCTATTTCAAGACATCGTGGAGTGGTACTGAAATACAACCTGCCATGGGAAAAGTGACCGTGACAAAAGCGGGACCGGGCGTTTCGTGGGGAGCAATGTATTGGCAATATTTTGAAGACATTGACAGGATCACACCGGCACAGACTCCGCTCAGTGTTCAGAAACAATTGTTCCTCGTGCAGAATACCGCAAGTGGTCCCGTCATCACGCCGATCACCGACCAAACGGTTTTGCATCCGGGAGATAAGATCCGGGTGCGTGTGGAATTGCGCAACGACCGCGACATGGAATACATTCACATGAAAGACATGCGTGCATCGGGCTTCGAGCCGGTGAATGTGATGTCGGAATACAAATACCAGGACGGGCTCGGGTATTACGAAAGCACAAAAGACGCCTCAACAGATTTCTTCTTCAGCTTTTTGCCGAAGGGAACGCATGTGTTCGAATATCCGTTGACTGTGATTCACGCAGGGGATTTCTCGAATGGAATTACGCAAGTGCAATGCATGTACGCGCCGGAATTTTCCTGTCACTCTGCGGGAACGCGGGTGAAGGTGAGCAAGTGAAAGAATTAATGATGAATGATTGATAATGCCGGATCGGAAATGATTTGGCATTATTGATTTGTGGAACGGGAAGAAGTTCCTGAATAGCCCCGTCCCGAAGCATCGGGAGCAAGAATCTCCGTCTCCCGATGCTTCGGGATGGAAAGCCGGAGAGATGATTCCAGACACTGAAAAGATTCCGCTCCAACGGTCCAATTATAATTCAAACACTTTTTGGGAATCCGTTTTTTCCTGAGTTTGTGATTTTCAATTCGAATACTTTATCTCCCGCTTCGAAACAAAAACAACTTTTCCATCCTTCAACTGATTCTTGGTAATCCAGTTTCCCTTTGAATCGTATTCGTATGTATACGTGTAATCATAAACGGTGAATCCTTCGCGGTCGAAATTTTCCCATTGGCTTTGATCGGCTTGGTCGTTGTAGGTGAAAACATTTTTCTCGACGAGCTTTCCCGTATTGTCGAAATTCTGTTGTTGCGAAAGGTGTCCGCGGTATTCGTACTCGAATTTTTTCTTCGTCATGACCACATCATTCACTGTGTAGGCATCCTCTGAAGTCTTGAGATGTTGGCCGTTGTAAGTGAAAAGTGTTTTGCCTGTCGGCTTTCCCTTGCCGTCGAAATCATCCTCTTCAATTTTGTTTCCATACACATCATATTTATAAGTGGATGTTCCGAGCACTGCATCATTTCCATCGTACAAAGTCGACTTGACGGGATTGCCAGTCGGATCGGGTTCATAAACCGTTTTCTCATCGCATGCGCCGGTGGTGTCGGTATATTTTTTCATTTCCATCAAAAATCCCTTTTCGGAAAACTTTCTTGTGATGCGATAGTCAAGCGCATTGTCCGCATCGAACCAGGTTTCCTGAATCCTGTTTCCACCGGCATCATATTTATATTCATAACGGTAATCGAGAATGGAACCGGTTTTATAAAATGTCGCCCAAGTGATGTAACCCTTTTCGTTGAAATTCATAATGTAATTCCTATCCGGAGATTCCCACTGTTGCCCGACCGAATCCTTGCCCGCCCTGGTTTGCCAAACCTGATAATAGGTTTCGGTAAACGATTGAACATTCCCTTTCATATTCTCGGAAGCGAGATCGGGAGGGTTTTTGGTAACGGCTTGTGAAAAAACAATCGATGAAGAGAAAATGAAAATCGGGAGAAGAAATAATTTTTTCATGGGAGTGATTTTGAAGTGGGGAACGGATTATGAAAGCCTCGAATATACGGATTACAAATAAACGAATAATGCCAATGGATTATCCGTGAAATAATGGATTCGCAGTTTTCATTTCGGCTCGTACAAAACCAACTTCACATTGTCGATCAATATGGCAGAACCTCCGTTGTTCCAGATATCGACATTGACAACATCGTCGCTGTGCAGAATCTCGGGAGTGACAAAATCGGCAGAAACTTTTGTCCATTGATTTGATTTTACACTCGAGGAATCGAATTGCACGGAAGAATAACCATACGATTGTCCGCGGCTGCCGGTCATGGTAAAGACAAGGTTGAAAGGGCGATCGGTCAAATCATTTTTTGCGTAAACGGAAGCGCTCAACCGAAAACGCAAATGGTCTTTCGATGTCAATTCACAAAACGGTTTTTTGAAAGGCGCGCCGAACGGATTGTTATTGTCCAACCGGAACGAATGTTTGCTGCCGTCGCCCAATGTGTCGCAAACGAATTCTTTCGGGATGGAGGAATCCGGATTTTCATAATCGGCATGCATCACTTCGCGAACGGAATAATTTTTCACAGCACTGTCGAGTGGCGGAAGATTTCCACGGTCAATTTCCAAGAGCGAACCCCATTGCGGTTGAATGGAAGTTTTTCCGAAAATCCTGAAATAATAATCCTCCGTCATCAACTCGCGATGGAGAATGTCATGGTTGCATTGCCACGTTTGGAATTGGTTGAGGAAAACAAAAAATGTCAGGAAAACCGAAACGGCAATTCTCGAAATTGTTTTTGCACTTGCCGACGAAAGGAAAAAGCCAAGGGGAATCGCCATCAATCCATAGCCCTGCACAAACGGCCGCTGACCGAATGAGCCGGCGTACCACCAACATTCCCAACTGGAAATGAACCACAGGTTGGCGAGAAAAAAGAGCAGGATGGGAAGAAAAATGTTTTTCTGTCTTTTATATAAGAGTGCAATTCCGGCAATGCAGAAAATCATGAGCGGCGTATAGACCAACCAGCCTTTCTTGAAACTGAAAAGAACCTTGATCGTGAAGGGGCGGAAAAAATCAAACCCTTCCGTGTGATTGAATGAAAACCAATGTCCGCTGGTGTATCTCCAATAGAGCAATTGCAGGAATCCTACCGCAACCATTCCGAAAACCAACAGCACAACCTGAAAAAAATTCCGCGAGAGCAAACCGATTTTTTCTTTCAACGATTGCCATCCGTCCACATTCCAAAAAAGCGGAATCAGGATCCAAACAATTTCCGATGGGCGAATGATCGTAATCAATCCCAACAATAATCCGATTGCCAAAGCGATTTTTGCGCGCGGCCGTTCATGCCAGGCGATGGTGAGCAGGAGAATTTGTGTGTCGATCGCGAAAAGGAAAATGTGGGGGAGAATGTTGTCGTAAGTCGCGTAATAATAAAGGTTCGTTCCCAATCCGATCAACAGCAACAGCAAGGCGGAAAGCCTATCGACGAAAAATTTCAGCAACAGCTTTCTCAGCCACCACATCCCGAGAATTCCAAAACACAAGGCGGAAAGGATCATCGCCCATTGATAGGGAGGGGAAAGTCCGTCGGCGCTGTAACCGAAAATTTTCGCGTATGCATGTCCGCCAAGAAAAAACGGGAGATTGCAAACCGCCAATCCAACCGGATAAACATTCACCAAACGGTTTTTCTGTCCCGGTGCAACCTGATAAAAGGGCCGATCGGTCTGGTATTTTTTATTCAGCGAATCGATCCAAGTTTTATTTTCAATGCCCACATCGTGATAAATGAAAGTGGCGGGCAAATGCAGATAGTACCCGTAATTGTCCCAACTCAGCGCATACGAATCGCGGATGAAAGGTTCAACGGAACAAACCTGTCGGAATTTTACAAAAACGAAAGTGACGGAAATGAAAATGAAAGCGAGAAGGGAAATGCGTGAAGCGGAATTGACTTTCGGGAAAGGCATCTTTCAAATTTACACTTAAAACAATGTGCCGATTTGTTGGCGTGCCGATATGCCGATGAAAATCCGCAGCCTGTCGTAGCCAATATCGTTACCCCATTGAATTATCACATCGCGCAATCCCCAATCATTGATTTGCACATCATTC
>CAYMZV010000204.1:0-8009 GCA_964394965.1 uncultured Chryseobacterium sp. | reverse complement strand
ATACAAGTTGTCTTATGATACAACCATCGAGAAGTTGATGAATTAGATTTCATTTCTTCGGGTCTCGCAATTCAAGGATGGTCTTTTTTGCCTTTGTGTCTAGGTGGCAAAAGTCATTTTTCATGAGGGGAGATTATCGGTTGAAGAAAATATATGTAATATTTTTTCGTGCTGTAAAACACCAGGTTCTGTTGGTGATTCATGCAATCGGATTTTCAACTCAATAAAAAAGCCGCCTTCACTTTGAAGGCGGCTTTTTTATTGTAAAACATATTTTATTTGTTTCCACCTCTTATCAAATGCACGAATCCATGATCACCATAGGTTTTTCCTACATAATCCGTCATGTCAAGCGTCCAGTAATAAACACCATCCACCGCTTCTCCACCGCCTTTTGTTTTTCCATCCCAATATCCCGTCGGTGAATCCCACTCGTAAATCAGGACTCCCCAACGGTCATAAATGATACAATGCAGCTGTTTCATTCCTGTATTGGTGATGAGGAACACATCATTGTTGCCATCGCCGTTCGGTGTGAAAACGTTCGGGATGGAGTAGGAAACGTCAACAATTTCAACACAGGTATTTGCAGTATCCGTACAACCGTGAATATTCTGCACGATGAGTTGAGCGCAATAAGTGCCGGTATCGATTGCAGTTACAGTCACACAAGGATCCTGCAAATTGGAAGTCCCCGGTTGCAAAATCCAATCCCATGCAGTCACACCGGCCGCTGGTCCGAAGAAGCACAACTGCTGATTCGGAACAAGTGTGTAAACGCCGTTGATGGCATTGGAACTGATCGACGCAACCGGATCAGGATTGACTGTTACCAATGATGTTCCTGTTGTTGTGCAACCATTCGCATCGGTAACTGTAACGGTGAATGAAGTTGTTGTGTTGATGTTGACATTGTCGATTTGTGTATTCTGTCCATTCGACCAAGCATAGGTATAAGGACCAACTCCACCCGCTCCGTTGGCGGCAATTTGTGTGGCGGAACCGAGACAAACGGAATCGCTGACAGTTGCAACAGTCAATGCAGGAGGTTGTGTCAAGGTGATGGTTTGTGTTGTAACACAACCATTCGCATCAGTTGCCGTTACTGTATAAGTTCCTGCAGCGAGATTGTTTGCAGTTGAATTGGTTCCTCCAGACGGTGCCCACGAGTATGTGTATCCCGGTGTTCCGCCTGCAGGCGTCACAGTTCCGGAACCGGTGGCTTGACCGTTACAAAGGATATTTGTTGATGTGGAAGTGGATGTCAGTTGTGTTGGTTGCGTAATGGTGATTGTTGCAGTTGCAGTACAACCGTTTGCATCCGTAATTGTAACAGTATAAACTCCCGCAGCCAAATTGGTTGCAGTTGCATTGTTTCCTCCGGTTGGTGACCAAGAATACGTGTAAGGTGAAGTTCCACCCGATGGAGTTACAGTGCCACTTCCATTTGCAGATCCGAAGCAGGTGATGTTTGTTGATGTTTGGGTGGATGTTACAGGTGTGATCGAAAGAATGGTTGCGGAATCAACCAAGGTGCATCCATTCGCATCGGTAACCGTAACTGTATAACTTCCGGGAGCAAGATTGTTGTCTGCAGCCGTGAAAACGGAATTCGACCAGGAATAGGTGTAAGGACCGGTTCCTCCGGAAATATTTGCAGTGGCGGATCCCGTTACCGAACAGCCGACATTCACCACGGTCATCGCATTTGTCAGGGCGGCAGGTTGCGTAATGGTTACAGGTTGTGTTTGAACACAACCATTGGCGTCGGTCACTGTCAAGGTATAATTTCCTGCGGCGAGATTTGTTGCGGAAGCTGCGTTTCCCCCCGAAGGCGACCAAGCGTAAGTGTAATTGGGAGAACCTCCGGTTACACTCGCAGTTGAACTTCCCGTTGTTTGTCCATTGCACAACACATTCACGTTGGCCATCGTAACACCCAATACAGGAGGTTGCGTAATGTTTGCCACTTGTGTTGTCGTACATCCATTTGCGTCCGTCACTGTACAAGTGTATGAACCCGCACTTAATCCCGATGCGGTTGCACTTGTTCCACCGCTCGGCGACCAAGAATAGGTATAAGGACCTTGTCCACCGTTTGGCGTTACGGTTGCATCACCTGTTCCGCCATTGCATAAAATATTTGTTTGTACTGAAGTTGAAGTGAGGTTGGCTGAATTCGGAACGGTAACAGTCGTAGTTCCAGTCAAGCATGATCCGCTTACTGTGACTGTATAGGTTCCGGCACAAAGATTCGTTGCAGTCTGTGTGGTTTGTCCGGATGGATTCCAACTGTAGGTGTAAGATCCTGCCGGAGTTGGATTGGCCGTAGCGGTTCCTGTACAAGCCGTACAACTTGTTTGTGTTGATGTCGCTGTGACACTAAGGTTTACAATTTGGTTGGATGGACAAGTAGCGCAAGTGGTGGTTTGCCAATACATTCCAACCACACAGAGATTATAACAGTCACCATTTGCTGCAGCTGTAAAATTGGAAGTGGTTTGAGCCGCTGTAACTGTTGTTGGGACTTGCAAATAATTCCACCAATCAAATACATAGGGTGTTGGAGTTCCGTTCATCGTGATCGTGGTGGACGGATTCTGCAAATCACCAATACAACAAAAAGCTTGTGCATTTGTATTGGGTCCGCACGGCGCTCCGTAATTCATATTGTAACTGAGCGTATTGAATCCTGTGCTGATCATTGCACCATCATCAATGATCAATGTGCCCTGATAAGTTGCGCTTTTGTCGGAGTAAATGATTATCAAGGTCGCCCCGTCCATGTCTTCACCAACGTTCGGTGGATTTGTAAAAATGTTGCTCAGGTTATAAGTTCCATTACTTTGAATTGCAGCAGTAACATCTGCACGATAGGAAACAGAACTTGCATAACCCCAACATTTATCCGGTCCCGTTCCGATCAATGTCAACGGAAAATTTTGCGGTCCACCAATCGGCGGTTGGATGATTGCTGTTTGTGCGGCTCCAGTTCCGGAACCTTCAACATATAGATAGGCCTTTTCAATCGAATCGCAAGGGGTAAGTCCACTCACAACGTATGCTGCAGGTTGCGGAACTCCTTGCGGTGTGAATCGCTGACCAAGCTTATTGGAAATGGCAATGAAATTCAAACCGCATTTGGTCACATTGTAATTATTGCCCAATGTTCCGCTTCCATCCAGTGGATGCAAATTATCGTTGGAGGAACGTACAGTGGAATTGCTCGGAGGAGGATATCCGCATGCACCGGGAACCCCTGAACAATTTGTTGTCGAATGAGTTTGTGCAAACAGGGTAACGGAAAAAGTTAACAGCGTAACGATTCCGAAAAGTGGTAATGTTCTTTTCATGTGTAGATGTAAATGGTGCTTTTGCCTCTCACAAGTTAGAAAAAAATCCCGCAAGAGCCGAAAAATTAACAAACCGTGTAAATATTTACACGGTTTGCTTCATAAATGTCATAAAATATAAACAATACTCAGGATTGCTGATTGCCGAAAAGGGAATTATTTTCCCCTGATCAAATGTACAAATCCATGATCGGCATAGGTTTTTCCTGCATAATCCGTCATGTCAAGCGTCCAGTAATAAACACCATCCACCGCTTCTCCGCCGCCTTTTGTTTTTCCATCCCAATATCCTGTCGGTGAATCCCACTCGTAAATCAGGACTCCCCAACGGTCATAAATGATGCAATGAAGCTGTTTCATTCCTGTATTGGTAATGAGGAATGCATCATTGTTGCCATCTCCATTGGGAGTGAAAACGTTCGGAATCGAATAGGCAACATCGGAAATTTCCACACAAATGTTTGCCGTATCCATACAGCCGTGAATATTCTGTACAACAAGTTGGGCACAATAGGAACCTGTATCGGCGGCAGTAATGTTTACACAAGGATTTTGCAGATTGGAAGTTCCAGGTTGCAGCGTCCAGTTCCATGCCGTCACTCCAGCGCCGGGTCCGAAGAAACACAATTGTGTAGCGGGAGAAATCGTATAAACGCCATTCACTGCATTCGATGTAATGGAAGCGATTGGGTTTGGATTCACCGTTACAATTGTTGTACCTGTTGTTGTGCAACCGTTCGCATCGGTTACGGTGACCGTGAATGAAGTTGTTGAATTGATGTTCAAATTATCGATTTGTGTATTCTGTCCGTTGGACCAGGCATACGTGTAAGGCCCGACACCGCCACCGCCGTTTGCGGAAATCTGTGTCGGTGTTCCCAAACAGGCAGAATCGCCAATCACTGCAACTGTCAATTGAGGCGGTTGGGTCAAGGTGACTGTTTGTGTTATAATACAACCATTCGCATCTGTTGCCGTTACGGTATAAGTTCCTGCAGCAAGATTGTTTGCAGTTGAATTCGTTCCTCCCGAAGGCGTCCACGAATACGTGTATCCCGGTGTTCCCCCCGCAGGCGTGATTGTTCCCGATCCATCCGAACCCCCATTGCAACTGATATTGGAGGAAGACGAAGTTGCCGTGAGTTGCGGTGGTTGGGTAATCGTAACGGTTGCTGTTGTAATGCATCCATTTGCATCCGTGATCGTGCAAGTGTAGGTTCCTGCGGTCAGGTTGGATGCTGTTGCACTGTTGCCACCTGTTGGTGACCAAGCATAGGTATAAGGCGATGTTCCACCCGATGGCGTAACAGTTGCCGTTCCGTTTCCGGCACCGAAACAGGAAATGTTGCTGACGGTTTGTGTTGACGTCAATGGATTGATGGAAGTAATGACGGCTGTATCAACCAATGAACATCCGTTCGCGTCGGTTATCAGAACGGTGTAAGTTCCGACAGTGAGATTATTGTCAGTGGCACTTGTTGAAAAATCCTGCCAGAGATAGGTATATCCCGGTGTTCCTCCCGAAGTGTTGGCGGTTGCCGATCCGGTTGCAAAACATCCTACCGGAACCACAGACATGATATCTGTCAATGCAGGCGGTTGAGTAATGGTTACGGGTTGTGTTTGAACACAACCATTGGCATCGGTTACAGTTACCGTATAATTTCCCGGTGACAGATTGGTTGCGCCCGCAGCATTTCCTCCCGAAGGCGACCAAGCGTAAGTATAGCCGGGTGATCCACCGGTAACTGTTGCAGTGTCACTTCCATTCGATTGTCCGTTGCACAGCACATTATGCGAAGTCATCGCGATGGTCATTCCTGACGGTTGTGTAATGGTAAACGCTTCTGTTGTTGAACATCCGTTGGAATCGGTAATTGTACAGGTGTAAGTGCCCGCACCCAATCCATTTGCAGTGGCAGCCGTTCCTCCGCTTGGTGTCCAATTGTAAGTGTAAGTTCCCGAACCACCCGATGCAACCACAGTTGCCGTTCCGGTATTTCCGCCAAAGCAGGAAACATTTGTTGACGCCGCAGTTGCAGTTACATTACCGGAATTTCCAACGGTGACAGTCTGCGTGGTTTTGCATCCTGTCACTGCATCAGTGATTGTGCAAGTGTAAGTTCCCGATCCAAGGCCTGTTGCTGTTGCTGCATTTCCACCACTCGGTGCCCAACTGTAAGTGTAAGTTCCCGAACCACCCGATGCACTGACCGTTGCAGTTCCTGTATTCGATGAACAAAGTGTGATTGTTGAAACCGCTGAAGTTGTCGGACTTGCTGTTACAAGGATAACAACAGTGATTGCAGTATTGGCAGGAGGTGTTCCATTGTCAGTTGCGGTAACTGTAATTGTATTGTATCCAATATTGTTTGCCTGACCGATGAGATAAGAAGTAAGTTGAGCCGTATTTCCCGATGTGTTGCTTACAATCGTATAGCCGTTCACTCCCGTGGAATTTACACTGATGGTTGTCGTTTGATTGGCTTCGGGAGAAAAGAAATTCACATCAAGCGGAATCGTATCGCCCTGACAAATCCGAAGTGTGTCACAGGCACTCAATCCGGCCGGTGTTGGTGGAATATTATTTCCACTTGTACATGCATCAAAAGTAAAAGATTGGTTGTCCAGCCAATCAATTCCACTGTGTATTCCATTCGGCCCGTTATAAACACTTCCGGGTTGGTTGAAGGATCCGAACTGAATATAATTCACACCATCACCTTTGTTCGCACCCACAATCGCATCCGATCCATTGAATCCATTCACGCCACTTGATGCATCACCTGTTGTCCATTGCATGTCCTTGTAACAAAATGAAACGTTGCCATTCGGAACAATCGGATCGCTGCCATCGGTAATGATCAATTGGAAAGTATTCAGTTTGTCGGCATGCATTCCATAATAACCTACACTGTCCCATTGCACAATCATGTAGGTCGGTGTTATTTTATAATAGACCAAACCACTAGCAACATTTCGCGTATCGACATCAGCCCAAAATGGCGCTACCATTTCAAAAGTCGCATTCGGAAAACCTGTCGCCGTGAAAGTGGAGTAAGGCGCTCCGAAAGAAACGTTACCGTTATTGTTGATGTAAAGTTGCGTCCATGTTTGTCCATAAAGGCAAAAGTTGAACGGAATGGTAACGATCGTAGTGGAACCGTCATCATTGCGGTAAGGGGAAGTGTAACCAGAAAAGGGAACATATTGGAAATTGATATCGCGCGGCTGCCAGCAGGAACATGTATTTGATGCCGGATGTACAGGAATATTGGGAGCTATCCTTACAGTAACGGGAACAGAGTCATTGGTGAGTATCGTTGCCGGAGCTTTTCCATCCAACGCACGCATCTGTTTTGCATTTTCCCATTGTTGTTGGTCGAGTTGTTGCTGAGCCGAAACGGGAACTTGACAGCAGAAAATAATGGCAAGCGTAAAAAGCTGTCCAAAATGCTTTAGTAAGTGTTTTTTCATTGGAAGATTTTAAAAAATTACCAATGCCAATGTACGAAATATGGGATAATAAAAATGGAGACATTCTGGATTCGATTCTTCCCAAAAGCCGTGAGGCTAAGACACAAAGGGCAATCTTACCTGATCAAATGGACAAATCCACTTGCCTGTACCGTTTTTTCCTGGAAATCCGTGACCGATGCAACCCAATAATAAACCCCATCGGTGGCATCTTTGCCTTTCGTGTTTTTCCCATTCCACCCATTCGTCGTGCCATCCCAATAGCCGATTTGAACACCCCAACGGTCATATACCGTGCACTTCAAATCTTTCACGCCAACTGTTGTTGCCATGAAATTGTCATTGCTGCCGTCCCCATTCGGGGTGAACACATTCGGGAAATTAAAAACGGCTTCGCTTTGCACATGCACACACGCAATGGCGGTATCACGGCATCCGTTTGTATCCACAACGGCAAGTGAAGCGCAATACGTTCCCGAATCATTTTCTGTAAAACAAGGTGCCTGCAAGTTTGAATTTTGTGTTGATGATCCGGTATAAACCCACGCCCAAGAACTGATGTCGGTAGGGGAAACGTTGTTGAAACAGATTTGCACAGGAGCATTCGGTGAAGGTTGATTGATGATCCCTCCAATGGCATTTGTGGTTATGACAGGATTGATAGGCGGATTGGTATTGACAACCGTAACGGTATCGGCAGTGGCACAACCATTCACATCATGTACAACGACAATGTATGTTCCTGCCGTCAATCCGGTTATTGTTTGTGTGGTTTGTCCACCCGGCGACCACAAATAAGTAAATGGGCCCTGTCCGCTTGCAGTGGCAGTTGCGGTTCCCACGCCTCCTGCGCAAATGTCCGGTGTGTTCGCTGAAGCGACAGTAAGTGAAGTGCCCTGGACGGTAATGGTAACGGTATCGGAATATTGCAAAATCCCACTACATGTTGTATCAACGACTTCGGCAATATAAGAAGTGGTGGCTGTTGGACAGGCAAGGTAACTCTGCGTTTGTGTAATCGGATTCCCGGCCATGTCAAACCAGGAAAAGTAATATTGCTGTGCGCCCGAAGGTGAAAATCTCCAACCTTCATTCGTCGCCGTCCATTGTGTCGGATAATTGTAAGTTGATGCCACATAAGCGTTCGAACCGGTTGCATCCTGGATTCCGAGAATTGCC
>CAYMZV010000203.1:0-8056 GCA_964394965.1 uncultured Chryseobacterium sp. | reverse complement strand
GTTGCCGCCAATACCGATTTCGAGAATTTCCGCGATTACAGTTTTGCAGCACTCGGCAGATTCGATTATACCAAAGAGGATTGTTTCCGTTTTCATGATGCGGTTGCTGCCGAAGTGGTGCCTTTCATCTCACTGCTCGAAGAGGAACGGAAATCGAAATTGGGATTGAAAGAATTGCGTCCGTATGACCTTGATGTTGACGTGACGGGAAAACCTGCATTGAAACCTTTTCTGAACGGAGAGGATTTGCTCGATAAGACAATTGAATGCCTCGGAAAAGTGCGTCCAGCTTATGCAGGATATATTTCCACCATGCGCAAGCACGGACATTTTGATTTGGATTCCAGAAAAGGAAAAGCACCCGGCGGCTACAATTATTCGCTTTCGGAAACCGGTGTCCCTTTCATTTTCATGAACTCCGCCGGATCGCAACGCGACCTGATTACCATGGTACATGAGGCGGGACATGCGATCCATTCTTTTCTTGAATTTCCGTTGCCGCTCAATTCGCTGAAAAATCCACCGTCAGAAGTTTGTGAATTGGCGAGCATGTCGATGGAGTTGATTTCCATGGAACATTGGAATGTCTTTTATACGGATGCAGATGATTTGAAACGCGCGAAGCGTGAACAATTGGAAAAGGCATTGGGAACCCTGCCCTGGGTGGCAACCGTGGACAGTTTTCAGCATTGGGTGTATGAAAATGCAAACCATACCAATGAACAGCGTGCGGAAGCCTGGACGAAAATCATGAACCGTTTCGAATCGCCGGTGGTGGATTGGAGCGGATTGGAAGTTGTGCAAAAAAACAACTGGCAAAAACAATTGCACATTTTTGAAGTGCCGTTTTATTACATCGAATATGGAATGGCGCAACTCGGGGCATTCGCGATGTGGAGGAATTACCTCAACGATCCCGAAAAAGCGTTGAACGGATACGAAGCCGCCTTGAAGTTGGGTTACACACAACCGATCGGGAAAATCTATGAAGCGGCAGGAATCCGTTTTGATTTTTCACAGGAATACGTTCGCGAACTTGTCGATTTTGTAAAAGGACAATTGAACAGGCTAAAATAAACTTCCGCAAAATGATTGCACGTCCGGCTCCTGGAACCTACGCTCCCTATTTTGAAAAGTACATCAATCTCGTTGGAACAAAAGATCCGATCCGTGTGCTCGAATCACTTGTGCTTGCCTTCAAGGCGTTGATGTCGGAAATTCCGGAAGAGAAAGAGGAATTCCGTTATGCGGAAGGAAAATGGAGCGTGAAAGAAGTGATCGGTCACATGATCGACACCGAGCGCATCATGACCTGTCGCGCGTTGTGCATTGCGCGGGGCGAACAGCAGGAGTTGCCGGGCTTTGATGAAAACGATTACGTTGCAAAAGCGAATTTCAACCGCCGTTCCATGTTGGCTTTCAATCACGAATTCGGGTTTGTGCGTGAAGCATCCATTTCATTTTTCAAATCATTGACAGAAGAGGATCTCGACAGGAAAGGAACCGCAAACAAGAATGCAGTCACACCACGTGCAATACTTTACATCATTGCCGGACATCACCTTCACCACGACGCGATCCTGAAAGAGAGATACCTGTACGATGTGCTTTGAGTGGTATTGGAGCACAACCTTCCCCTTTTGCAGAAAGACTTTTCCCGCTCCGGGGAGCCCTTCGGACTATCGTCTCGGCGGAGTTCGGTTCTATTGGGGCTATTGCGAAACAGCTTTACGTCAAGAAAGATTGTAAAAAAGGAAAATGTTTCCGATTAGCCGCGATAGGAGTGGAAAGCCCGAAGCGCGCATGCCTGAGCGAGGGCGGACTTGCAACGGATAGCGCGATGAATGTTTCTTGACGATGGATATTCTCCGCTCCAAATTTTCCGGAACAAGTTGTATTTAAAAACAACACCGGAAAATCGAACGCTGATCAACCGATTTCCCTTTGCGACATTTTCCTGAAACGCCACAAAAACCCTGCGCTCGCACCTACGAGTCCGCATACGAATCCATACCACACACCTTGCGCACCCAATCCCATGTGCATGCAGAAAAAATAACTCGCGGGAAGTCCAATGATCCAATAAGCGAAAAAGGCGATGATGCCGGGAACAATGGTGTCTTTCAATCCGCGCAATGCACCTTGTGCCGTCACTTGCAATCCATCGAAAATCTGGAATGCGGCTGCAACCGATAAAAGCGGTCCCGCATACTTGAGAACTTCCGTATCGGTATTGAAAATTGCAGGAAGCTGAAAGCGGAAAAGGATAAAGACAATTGCGGAAATTGTCATGAACATGAATGAAAGCATCATGGCACTGTATCCTGCGCGACGCAAATCGGTTTTGCTTTTCAATCCGAGAAAATGCCCGACACGAACAGTAGCCGCAGCACCGAGTCCGCTTGAAATCATGTAAGTCATGGCGGCAAGACTCAGTGAAATCCGATGTGCCGCCAATTGTGCCGTTCCAGGAATGAATAGGGTGGGAACACCGAACGCCGCCACTTCCATGACAAACATCACGCCCGACGGAATTCCGATTTTCATCTGTTCGCGGATCGGTTGAAAGGAAATCTTCCTGAAAAGAAAAGCTTCCCTGTATTGACGGTAACGCGGAGTGAAATAAACATACATGACCATGGCGACCGCCATAAAGCATCGTGAGAAAAATGTTGACCAACACGCACCCATTACACCGAGATGTGGAAATCCGAATTTGCCGAAGACCAACATCCAATTCAGGAAAATATTCATCACGTTGGCACTGATGGTAATGAACATGGCAGCTTTGGTATTCGACATGCCTTCGCAAAATTGTTTGCACGTGAAAAATAAACTCAGTGGAATCATCGAAAGCATCATCACGTTCAGATATTTTACGGCGAGGTCGGTTACGGCAACCGGCTTGTCGGCGTGATGCAAAAGCGGCGCGCAAAAGAACAACACACAAAATAAAATAAGCGACGTGGAAATATTCTGTACGAATGCGTGCTTGAGGTGCGTGATGATTTTGGATTGATTTCCCTGTGCATGGGCTTCCGCTACAATCGGTGTGATGCCGTAAGAAATCCCGATTCCCAAAACCAGCACAACCGTATACAACGCAGCTGCAAGACTGACTGCGGCCTGACCTGTTGTCCTTTCCGGCAACAACCCGACAAAAAAATTATCGGCGAGATCGACTACAATATGTCCCACATTACTCAGACAAACCGGCAAGGCAAGAAATAGGGTGAGCCTGAAATGAGTGCGCCAAGAAATGGGCTGCATAAAAGGGAGATATTTTGACGGGCAAAGTTAATGGTACCGCACCTTCAAAAACGTTTGGAAATTGCTTCGCCGACCGATTGTTTTCCTGTTTTAAACCAGGCACTTCTATCTGCCTTTTCGGGGAGGCAAAGCAAGGCATTTTTGAACTGCTGTTATGATTGTAATTATCTGGAATACAATTGCTTATTCAATTCCGTCTGATTTCCTTGGCAATTAGGTCGGTTTTTTTCGTTATTTTGTATGAAACAAACTCAGAAGCAGGCTCTTATCGTAGGCAAACGCGATCAAATTTCCCTCAGTCTGTCTGACACATGTCAATGAAAAAAATCGCAGTCATTTTGACCGTGCTGTTTTCGGCATCATTTCTTGCCGGACAAACTGTTGTGCCTACACCCCAAAAAGTTTCCGATTCACAATATGCCCAATTGAAAAAGGAAGGCAAATTGAATAACGGACTTTATGTTTTGCGTCGAGATGAGAGCGCTGTCCCGTTGCGGACAATTGTTCAGCCGCCGACCAATCAAACCGTTCCCGCCAATTGCAATTGCATCATTCCGATTGATGCGACGTGGAGTGTTGTTCCGTTTCAATTCTATACACCACCGAATTACAGAAACGATGACGGATCGTCCCCATTGATCAATCTCCCTTTCAATTTCTGTTTTTATGGACAGGTGCAAACGCAAGTCTATATCAACAACAACGGAAACATTTCTTTCGGATCACCTTATAGTTCTTTTTCAGCGAGCACTTTTCCAAGCACATTCTACACAATGATCGCACCTTTTTGGTCGGACGTTGATACACAGAATCTGCTGAGCGGAATTGTGTATTACAAAGTCACGCCAACCGCGATGATTGTCCGTTGGCAGACTGTAGGTTATTACTCACAGCATGCAGACAAACTGAATGATTACCAATTGATCATTACCGATGGAACGGATCCGCTTTTGCCTCCGGGAAGCAATGTGAGTTTTTGTTATGGTGACATGCAATGGACAACAGGTGATGCGTCGGGCGGAGTGAATGGATTCGGTGGAACACCGGCAACCGTTGGAGCGAATATGGGTGATGGAATAAATTATATCCAGATCGGAACTTTTGATGCACCTGGAACAACTTACAATGGCCCTTTCGGTCCCGCTTCTCAAGTGGATTGGCTGGACAACAAACAATTTTTCCTTGATGCGTGCAGCACAGGTGGCGGTGGAAATCTTCCTCCCATCATGAGCGCACCGCAAGTGTGTGATACGCTTGTGTTGTGTGTGGGGGACACATTGAATATTACCGCCCAATTCCTTTCCCCGGAAAATAATCAGGTCACCACTGCAACCGCTGTGGCGAGTGGAACTGGCTTCAGCATTTTGTCGAGTATTCCCGGAAATCCGGCGATGTTCAATTCCATTTTTGTGGGCATGGCTTCCAATATCGGAATGAATACGGTTACACTTACGGGAACCGATAATGGGTCTCCTGCACAATCCACTTCGGGGAATGTGATCATCAAGGTAATCGCTGGACCTACGGCTTCGTTCACAAGTACGGGCGTTTGTCCCGGAACACCAATGCCATTCACAAGTACGTCCACTCCCGGTGGTGCACCGATCAATGTTTACCATTGGGATTTTGGAATGCCATTGTTGACCAATGATACATCAAATGTCAATCCGGCGAGTTATGTTTACAATACGCCGGGAGTTTATCCTGTCATTCTCACCGTAACGGATACATTCGGTTGCAAGGATACGGCAATGGGAAATGTGAATGTTTATTATTTGCCGCAAGTTCAATTTACAGGCGGACCGACTTCCGGATGTGCGCCCGTATGCGTGAATTTCCTTGATCAATCAACTGTTCAGAATTCAACCATACAGCATTGGACTTGGTCTTATGCCGATGGGGGAACAGACACGGTACAGAATCCAACGCATTGTTTCAATACGCAGGGCTTGTATTCGGTTGTCCTTACTGCAACTTCCGCGCAAGGCTGTTCCTACACCGATTCAATCCATAATTATATCAGTGTCATTCCCGGACCGCAGGCTGCATTTACATTCAGTCCTTCTCCCGCTTCCATAACCGATCCGACAATCACTTTTCAGGATCTTTCCACGGCAGGGCCGGTTGAGTGGTATTGGAGTTTCGGTGTTGGAAATTCAAATTCGACGCTTGAGAATCCGTCTTTCGTTTATCCCGACACAGGAACCTATCATGTCATGTTCATTGTTTCAGCTGCCGGTGGCGCTTGTCCCGATACGGCTTGGGGTGATGTCGTGATTCAACCTGAATTGTTGGTTTGGATTCCAAATGCATTCACTCCGAACGGTGATGGAAGAAATGATGTATTCACTCCGGTGTTCAGCGATCCGACTTACGTTACTGCATACGAGCTGTTGATTTTCGACCGTTGGGGAAATCTTTTGTTCTCTTCGAAAGATGCCTATAAAGGTTGGGATGGAAGATTCAAGGATGATCCGGTTGCGATTGACACGTATGTGTATCGTGTTTGGGTGCGTGGAATTGATGGGAATTCACATCGTTTTATTGGACACGTAAATGTCATCCGCTAATGGCTTTTTGACTGACGTATCTTTGTAATCACGATGCGTTATAATTGAAAATGCTTTTGCCTAAGATGATCAAATCCTTTTTCACTTTTTTCATTTTGTTGATTTGTCTTCCATGGATGAATTGTATCCATGCGCAGACAAGCAGTGGTGTTGTGATCCCCCCGACACAAACGCCCGAATACGAAAAACTGAAATCCGAGGGAAAGTTGCCCAAAGGTCCTGTCATGATCGTCAATCATGATACGGTCGGTATTCCGGCAACAACAAGAATCCAATCGCCGATGTCACCGCAAAATGTTTTATGCAGTTGCATGATTCCGATTGACGCGTCTTTTCAGGTTGCGCCTTTTCAATTTTATTCGAGTCCCGATTACCGCAACGATGATGGCTCCACAGCCTCCATTGCTTTTCCATTCAACTTCTGTTTTTATGGAACAACGATGAATAGTTGTTTTATCAATAATAATGGCAACATTTCTTTCGGCGCCTCTTACGGAACCTTTACCGCAAATTCTTTCCCCGATCCGAATTTCATCATGATTGCACCCTTTTGGGGAGATGTGGACACAAGAAATCCATTGAGCGGATTGGTCTATTACAAAGTCACGCCGACTTACCTGATTGTACGTTGGCAAACAGTGGGATATTTCAATATGTATGCCGACAAGCTGAACGATTTCCAGTTGATCATTACAGATGGAAACGACCCGATTCTCCCTGCCGGAAATAATATTTCCTTTTGTTATGCGGATATGCAATGGACAACAGGTGATGCTTCAGGCGGTGTCAATGGTTTTGGCGGTTCTGCTGCAACCGTTGGAGTGAATCGCGGCAACGGTGTTGATTTCATTCAGCTCGGACAATTTGACCAGCCCGGAACAACATACGACGGACCTTTTGGAAATCCCGATGGTGTAAGTTGGCTTGATAATCAAACCTTTTATTTCAATGTCTGCAACAACAGTTCCGGAAACAATATTCCGCCGATCCTCAATTGCCCGCAAGTATGTGATACACTCATTTTGTGCATCGGTGACACTGCCGACATCGACGCAACTTTTCTTTCTCCCGAACAAGGGCAAGTCACCAATGCAAACATTACGGGAACTGTTAACGGATTATCCATCCTGAACAACACACCCGGAAATCCCGCCATCATCAATGGACAAATCATTGCGAATGCAGCGAATGCCGGTTATAACACCATTACACTTACCGGAACCGATAATGGATCTCCGCCGGCCACCACTACCGCTTCCGTGATTGTTGACATCATTGCAACTCCTGCAATCAGTTTTACAATGACTCCTCCGCCTGTGCAACCGATGGGAGTGACCGTTCAATTTACGGACAACACGCCGGGAGCAACAAGTTGGATTTGGGATTTCGGAGATGGAAACACTTCCAACATCCAGAACCCGACACACACGTATACGCACGACAGTTTATACATCGTCACGCTGACGGTGCAAGTGGGAAGCGGATGTTCGGCAACCTTGACACAAGTGTATTTGGTGCACACGGAATATTCCATTGTTGCGCCGAATGTCGTGACCCCGAATGGTGATGGAAAAAACGACGAGTTGGCATTCACAAACCTGAACGATTATCCCGATTCAAGATTGGAAGTGTATAACCGTTGGGGAAACATGATTTATACCAGCAACAATTACCAGAACGATTGGAAACCGAATGTGGTGGATGGCGTTTATTATTATGTGTTGAGTGGGCCGAACATCAAAAAAACCTTGACAGGATTTTTCCAGGTGATTCGCGACAAATAAATCCGGGCAGGTTGTATTAAAGTACAAATTAACATCCAGGGAAACATTTTCAGCTGATGCGGACTTTTGTAATGGGCGATTTGCATGGCGCGCACCGTGCGATGAAACAGGTTCTCGAAAAAGTGAAATTCAATTATTCGGAAGACCGCCTGATTCATATCGGTGATGTGACGGATGGTTGGCCTGATGCGGTGGAATGTGTGGAGGAATTGATGAAAATGAAAAATCTCGTTTCCATTCGGGGGAATCACGATTGCTGGATTCATGATTGGTTGGAAAAGGGGATTGCCGACGAGTGGTGGCCGGAATACGGAGGGAAGGCAACGATGGATTCCTATCATCGCCATCGGAAACAACACGACAATCGCCACCTGAAATTTTTCCATAAACAGAAAGATTATTTTGTCGATGAAGGAAAAAGATTGTTCATCC
>CAYMZV010000202.1:0-8064 GCA_964394965.1 uncultured Chryseobacterium sp. | reverse complement strand
AGCCGACAGAAGATTCAAGAATGACCTTTATGATGTTGGATTCGATTTCCGCTGGTATATAAAAGTGCATCGCGAAATTGTTTGGTGCAACAGGATTGCAGCGGCCACTTCATTCGGTCACGAGAAATTGGTTTATTACATGGGCGGTGTCGACAATTGGCTCACGCCGAAATTTGACCAGAGTGTAAATATTTCCACCACGCAGAATTACACTTATCAAACACTCGTTACACCGATGCCGGGCTTCTGGCAAAATATCCGCAATGGAAACAGCTTCGCCCTTTTCAACAGCGAATTGCGCGTTCCCATTTTCCGTTATCTTTTCAATCGCCCGTTGCGTTCAGACTTCATCAATAATTTCCAGATCATCGGATTCGGTGATGTGGGAACCGCATGGACGGGAAAAAGTCCGTATGATCCTGCAAACTCTCTCAACACAACCGTGATCGGTGCCAATGGAAATCCGATAAAAGTCATTCTTACAAACCATACCGAACCGATTGTGGAAGATTATGGTTTTGGATTGCGTTCGCGTTTGTGGGGATATTTCATCGGTGTCAATTGGGCTTGGGGAGTTGAAAACGAAAAAGTGTTGCCACGTCAGACTTCCATTTCATTCAGTCTGGATTTCTAAAATTTTTATGGAAAAAGTCGCTACTCTGATTCCCAAACTTCGGGAGGATATACAGGATGCCGCACGTGAGTTGCTTCCGCGAATTTCAAAAATCCGTCGCCATCTTCATGCGCATCCAGAGTTGTCATTCAAGGAATACAACACTGCGGCTTTTGTTGCCGATGAATTGGAAGCGCTCGGAATTCCTTTTCACCGATTGGCGGAAACGGGAATCGTTGCATTGATCCACGGAAAAAATCCGGAGAAAAAAATTGTTGCGTTGCGCGCAGATTTGGATGCACTTCCCATTACGGAAAAAAATAATGTTCCCTATAAATCGCAAAACGAAGGTGTCATGCACGCGTGCGGACATGATGTGCACGCCTCCTCGCTGTTGGGTGTTGCGCATCTGCTGAATAAATTCAAGGACCGTTTTGAAGGAACAGTGAAATTGATTTTTCAACCCGGCGAAGAAAAAGCTCCCGGTGGTGCATCGATCATGATTCAGGAAGGTGTATTGGAAAATCCTGCGCCGACTGCAATTTTTGCGCAACATGTTTTTCCGTCGCTTCCCGCCGGCAAAGTCGGTTTCAGAAGCGGAATGTACATGGCATCAACCGATGAATTGTACATGACGGTAATCGGAAAAGGCGGACATGCGGCGATGGTGAATGAATATGTAAATCCGGTTTTGATTGCTTCAACCATTATCGCAGCGTTGCATCAATTCATCATGGATGAAAAAACAAGATTGCGTTCGGCGGGCGATCATCCCACCGTTTTGGCATTCGGAAGAATCGAAGGTCTCGGTGCAACGAATGTGATTCCTGAAAAAGTTCTGGTGGAAGGTACATTTCGTACGATGAATGAAGAGTGGCGGAAAAAAGCGCACGAGTTCCTGAAAAAAACAGCCATTGCAGTGGCGCGTGACATGGGCGGCGATTGCGAATTCAAGATTGAAAACGGTTATCCCTTTTTGGTGAATGATGAAAAATTGACTGACCGCGCACGGATTGTTGCCGAAGAATATCTCGGAAAAGAGAATGTTGTTGAATTGGAAAAAAGAATGACTGCAGAAGATTTCGCGTTCTTCTCACAAAAAATGCCCGCCTGCTTTTACCGTCTCGGAACCGCTTCTCCCGATGGGAATTTCACTGCCGGCGTTCACACACCCACTTTTGATGTCGATGAAAAATCGTTGGAGATCGGAATGGGATTGATGGCTTACATTACAATCGATGCGTTGCAATCCTGAAAATTCCTCAGGCAATAAATCCGATCATTTTATTTTCAATATCCGAATCGTATAAAATCCGACACCACGGTTCTTGTCGGACAAATAAAGCAAGTCTTTGCCGTTGATGAGGATCGGTTTTGAAATCTGTTCGTAGGGAAAATAATAATCCTCTCCATTGCAATGAATGCAATGCGCATCATAATCCAACATCGACACAACGGCAATCGATTCTGAAAAGGGAAGTGCGACACGGTGCAATCCATCCACATCGAGGTAACTGTAAATGACATTCTCATGATCGGTTTCCAAATCGGTGATGAGCAGCGAAGGTTCACGCGAAAGGAAATAGGCACTGCCATCATCATCCCGTTGGTAAGTGAAAAAGGAAAGCAGCGGGAACAAAAAAAACAGGAATGCAAAACGGTTCCACTGCGGACGGAAAACAAAAATCAGGAATGCGAAAAGCAGGAGCAGGAAAAACAATCTTGGAAATGAAAGTGGAATGGAAAGAGTGAGGAAAAACTGAATGGGAATATTGGCAATGCAGGTCATGATAACCAACAGCAAAATCTTTTTCGTGTTTGAAATGGTGGAACAGGAAAAAATCGCCATTGCCAGAAAAACAAGTTGCAGCAAACCGTAACTGCTTCCATAACCGCTGATCAGCATTCCCGCAAGAATCCAGATGGAAAAACGCAAAAACGAATCCTGTTTTTTGTCGGATGAAAAAAGGAAAGCGACGGCCAAAACAATTCCCGCCCAAATCATTTTCCCGATTTCATACGCAAGTGGATGATTGAAAGCCGCACCCGGATTATGCAACCCATCGCGCACAAAAATATTTTTCAGCAACACATTCACACTCTGGTAGGAAATCGCAAACGTATTGTTGATTTCACCTTTCGCCAATCGTGGAAGGATTTCAAGAACATATAATTTCCAAATGTGCCAATCTATCAACGGGAGGCTGACCGCGAAAAGCAAAATCACCAACAGGATTGTCCGTCCCAACATTTTCCAATCCTTTTCCGCCATCAACCAGATGAGGAGAATGGCAGGAAAAATTTTCAGGTGAATCGCCAACGCAAAACAAAAAGCCGCCAACACCAAATGCCCTTTCTCGCGCGCCATCCATCCTTCGGCCAACAACGCAATCAAGAACAAATAGGATTGTCCGAGATCAAAATCGCTTCTGAGCGGCAGGAAAAAAATCAGGGGCAACAACAAACTCCATCGCACATCGATTTTCAAATGCTGGAAAAGCCGTGTCAGGGAAAAAGCAAAAAACAGGGTGCCCAAAACCGTCCACAACAAACGTGCGAAGTGAACCTTGAAAAAAGAAAATGGTAAATAAAACAGAAGACTCAACGGTGGAATTTGCGTATAGCTTAAAAAGAAATGCCGCTGATCGGAATCCGCAACAAACCGATTGAAAAAAACGGGATCATAAATCCGAATTCCATTTCCCTGCGAAAAAGCCTTGCTGCCGAAATAATAATTCCCCCAATCACCCAATGGCGCATGCAACGCACTGATGACAAATGCCGCAACGAAAAATAAATGGATACCCAAAACCAATATCCGGCGATCGGAATTCATGACTTAAAAGTAACCAAATTAAAAAGTGACATGGGGCAAGGGACAGGAGGCAAGGGGGAAAAGCACTTGTCACATGTCACCGTTCACTGCTCATGTTTTGCTTTTCAATGTACCTTTACGCCACATGAAGTATTATACCGGTAACATCATTCCGACAACCATTGATGCAGGGCAACAAAAGTTGCTGGATGAAGGCCGCTTGCTTCCGTTGATGGAGGAATTCTATACGATTCAGGGAGAAGGATTCCATACCGGAAAACCTGCGTATTTCATTCGGCTCGGCGGTTGCGATGTCGGTTGCCATTGGTGCGATGTGAAGGAAAGTTGGGATGCGAATACACATCCGTTGACACCTTCCGACAATATTGTCTTGAACGCCATGCAATATCCTGCGAAAGCGGTGGTTGTAACAGGAGGGGAACCTTCTGCGTTCAACCTGGATTACCTGACAACAGAATTGAAAAAAAATGGGATACTCACTTTTCTCGAAACATCAGGATCGTATCCCATCACCGGAATTTTTGACTGGATTTGCCTGTCACCAAAAAAAACAATGCCTCCCCAAGCTGAAAATTTCAAAAGGGCACATGAATTGAAGGTGATCATCCATAACAAGGACGATTTCAAATGGGCCGAAGAGAATGCGGAGAAAATGAATGAAGACAGTTTGTTTTATCTTCAACCCGAATGGAGTCGCGCAAAAGAAATGATGCCGTTGATTGTGGAATATGTAATGAAAAATCCGAAGTGGAATATTTCCTTGCAGACACACAAGTACATGAATATTCCCTGACGGGAGTGGCAAGTGCATGTGACGGTGAAAAAGAAACTGAAAACTGAAAACCGAAATCTCGTATGAAAAAGATTTTTCTCTTCCTGATTGTTTTTGCAGCAGGGATTTTTTGCCGGGCGCAAGTCTCACCGACACTCACCACCAAATCGAAAAAAGCGGAGAAGGCCTATAATGCTGCAATACAAGCTGCGCAGAATTATGATTTCGAAACCGAATTGAAAGAGTTGCAAATTGCACAAAAGGAAGATCCGCAATTTGTGGAAGCGTTTCTGCTTTGTGGCGAAATGTATATGGACGAACACGAATGGGCAAAAGCTGTCACACAATTCAAATCGGCTTTTGCAGTCAATCCCGGATTTTTCCCTTCCGCTTATTTGGAATGTGGAAATGCGGAATTGAGTCTCGGAAGATATGACGATGCAAAAAAAGATTACCAGATTTATCTTGCCAAACACGATCCTTCTGCATCACAAACAAGTGTTGATCGTGCACAACAGGGAGTTGACGATTGTGATTTCGCGACAAGTTCCATTTCACATCCGGTCGCTTTCAATCCGATCAACATGGGAGAAAAAATAAATACGGATGGTTGCGAATATTTTCCGAACGTGACCGGCGACGACCAGACTTTCCTATTTACCAGAAATCAACGCACAAGGGATGCACAAGGCATACTCGAAATGACGCAGGAGGATTTTTACATTTCCTATCGTGATGCAAATGGGAATTGGAGTCTCGCGGAAAATATGGGTGGCCCGATCAACACACCCGAAAACGAAGGCGCACCAAGTCTTTCCACCGATGGGCGTTTTCTTTTTTTCGCTGCGTGTGATGATGCAAACGGTTATGGCGGCGGACGACAAGGTTATGGCAGCTGTGATATTTTTTACACGCAAAAGACAAATGGCGTTTGGAGCAAACCCGTGAATGTGGGCGCTCCCGTGAATACGATTTATTGGGATTCACAACCCTCTTTTTCTTCCGACGGGAAAACATTGTATTTCATCAGCAACCGTCCGCACGGCTTGGGCGACAGCGATATTTGGACGGCGACATTGGGTGATGACGGCAAATGGAGTGCGCCGGTGAATCTTGGCGATAAAATAAATACACCCGGAAAAGAAGAAGCGGTTTTCATTCATCCCGACAATCAGACTTTATATTTCGCTTCCGATGGATGGACGGGAATGGGTGGATTGGATTTGTATGTCAGTCACCGCGACTCAACCGGAAATTGGGGCACACCGATCAATCTGGGTTATCCGATAAATACATGCGGCGATGAAAGCGGAATGATTGTAAGCGGCAGTGGACAGATTGCCTATTTCTCTTCGACACGCGATGGCGGTTTGGGTTGCGATGACATTTACATGTTCAATCTTCCAAAAGAATTGCAACCTGTTCCGGTGACTTACATGAAAGGAAAAACGTTCAATAAAAAAACGATGAAGGCGGTTGGCGCACAATTTGAATTGATTGATCTCGCCACCGGAAAAACAATCATCACTTCCTATTCCGATCCGATCAATGGCGGTTTTTTGGTTTCACTTCCGGTGAATCACGACTATGCGTTGAACGTGAATGCGCCGGGATATTGTTTCTATTCCGAAACATTTCAGTTGAAGGAAGCGAAAGATCCGACCAAACCATTCAAGATGGATGTTCCGCTTCAGCCGATTGATACGGGAGATGTGGTGGAATTGAAAAATGTTTTTTTCGAAACGGGTAAGTATGATTTGAAACCGGAATCAAAAGCGGAACTGGATAAGATGGTGAAGTGGATGAATGCGAATCCAAAAGTCAACATTGAAATTTCCGGTCACACGGATAATGTCGGTGATAAAAAATCCAATATAACACTTTCCACCAATCGTGCAAAAGCGGTTTATGATTATCTCGTTGCAAATGGAATTCCCGCATCGCGCATGACCTACAAGGGCTATGGCGATTCAAAACCGAAAGTTGCGAATGACACTCCGGAGCACCGGCAGATGAATCGCCGCGTGGAAATGAAAATTACGGGTGTGAAATGATTTGTTGATTTGCCAATGTGCTGAAGAAGTTTGTTGCTGCTGAAATTTTTTTATTGATCGAAATGAAAAAGAGCTTCTCGGTTTTGTTGTTGGCACTTTTTTTCTCGACGGAATTGTTTTGCCAATTCGACACAACTGCATTCCGGAAAATTCCGGGTGACCTGTATTGCTGCACGGATGATTCCACGGAATTGTTGAATGACTCCATCATCATCCCGAAATATTCCGCGCAAAAAAGTGCGTTTCTCTTGAATTGGGAAAAACATTGTGATCCGATTGATCCTGCGCCTTACATTTTTTTCCAACCCAACAGTGATTCCATCCTTTTCGTTTATGGATTTTCCCAAGGGAAAAATATCATTCCGGATGATGACGATCCTGATACCGGACAAAAAATATTGGTCTTGAGGGGAACATGGCAATTCGGAAAAAACAGTTCTCTCATCGAGGCGAATTTTCCGGCGTGGAAAATGAACGTAACTTGGAAGGTGGAAGATCACACCGATTATTGGCTGTTCATCCGGAAGAAATAAATGGCAACTCTCCATCCGTTTTCCGCTTATGTCCGTTACCGGAAAAATTCGGTAACGAAACATGGTGTGCATTCCCCATTTGTATTTGAACTCATCACTGAGGTTTTCCCGGCTGAAAAAGAGGATATTTTACCCGAACACATTGCCGAAGATTGGCGGACGGAATGTTTCCTGAATAAATCCGTCATCAACGTCACGGATCTTGGAACGGGAATTTCCGGTCCGCGGAAAATTTCCGACATCGCAAAACATGCTGCGAAAAAACCAAAGCAAGGCCAACTCCTTCATCGCATCGTCAATCATTTCCAACCGAAAAAATTGCTTGAGCTTGGAACTTCACTCGGCATTACAACGCTGTATGAAGCGACCGCAACCGATTTCGAGAAATTCATCACGCTCGAAGGTTGTCCCGAAACAGCCGCCATTGCAAAAAAAGGTTTTGAAAGAAGCAGTCTCAATGTGGAAATCCGCATCGGCGATTTTGGAAAAACCCTGAAAGACGCCTTGCTTTCACTCGGCAAAGTGGACTATGTTTTTTTTGACGGCAATCATCGCGAAGAACCTACGCTGGATTATTTTGAAACCTGTCTCCCTTTCTCGCACAAGGATTCCGTTTTCATTTTCGATGATATTCATTGGTCTGCCGAAATGGAAAGTGCATGGGAAAAAATCAGGCAGCATCCCAAAACAAGATTGAGCATTGACCTTTTTCATTTCGGAATTGTTTTTTTCCGTGAAGAACAATTGGCAAGGGAACATTTCATATTAAGGTTCTGAATTGGATTTTCGATAATTCGGCATTCAAAATTCAGAATTCCGCATTCCTTGTGTTACCTTTATACAATGCCAATCAATGCCAAATGGCACGAGAAAAATCGGTTGTCCAAGAACGCTTCAATCGAGGAGCGCATCAAGTGGCATCTCGCACATCAGAAAAATTGTTCCTGCCGACCGATTCCGAAAAAGTTGCAGGAAGAAATCAAGAAACTCCGGAAATAAATGGCCACCGAAATAATTTCCCTCTCGCATATTTCCCGCCAATACAATGTTGGCAGTGAAGAGATTTTTGCACTTCGTGATGTTTCATTGAAGATTTTCAAAAACGAATATGTTGCGTTGATGGGACCTTCCGGTTCGGGAAAATCCACGCTGATGAATGTGTTGGGATGTTTGGACACGCCTTCTTCGGGAGAATACATCCTGAACAATCTTTCCGTTGCAAAAATGAGTGACAATGAATTGGCGGAAGTGCGCAA
>CAYMZV010000201.1:0-8101 GCA_964394965.1 uncultured Chryseobacterium sp. | reverse complement strand
AGACAACCATCCGGAAGCGTATCTCATGATTTTGTTGATCGATGAACGTCCTGAAGAGGTAACCGACATGGCACGCAGTGTACGTGCGGAAGTGATCGCATCGACATTCGATGAACCTGCCGACCGTCACGTGAAAATTGCAAACATCGTTTTGGAAAAAGCAAAACGCATGGTGGAGTGCGGACATGATGTGGTGATTCTTTTGGATTCCATCACACGGCTCGCACGCGCCTACAATACAGTTCAACCTGCATCCGGTAAAGTCTTATCGGGTGGTGTGGAAGCAAACGCATTGCAAAAACCAAAACGTTTCTTCGGTGCTGCACGGAAAATTGAAGGCGGCGGATCACTCACCATCATTGCAACCGCATTGATCGATACAGGTTCGAAAATGGATGAGGTTATTTTCGAGGAATTCAAGGGAACCGGTAATATGGAATTGCAATTGGATCGCAAACTCGCCAACAAACGCGTTTTCCCTGCGATTGACCTGGTTGCATCTTCCACCCGACGCGATGACTTGTTGATGGACAAGGAAGCGCAACAGCGCATCTGGATCCTGCGCAATCACCTTGCCGACATGAATCCGCAAGAGGCAATGGATTTCCTGAAATCGACAATGAAAAATACGCAGTCGAATGAAGAGTTTTTGATTTCGATGAACGGTTAACGGGGACGGGAGACGAGAAACAAGTGACAAAAGAAAAAAGTAATTGTCAATATGTTTGTCGCAACTCCTTCATTTTTCTCAAGTCTAATGTCTCACATCTCAAGTCAGGATTAATTTGAAATTTCCAATTCTTTTCGGAATCATCGGTGGAGTTGTGGTTGGCTATCTGCAATTCCTGTCAATCACGCAAGGTGAAGGAAGCGGTGGTGCATTGCTGTATTACAGTCCGCTCGTTTTATACATCGTCACAATTTACATGGCGATAAAAAAAACGATGGATGCAGATCCCTCTTCATTCTCATTCAAGGTTGGTTTGAAATCGGGTGGGATTACCGCAACAATCATGTCGTTCATTTGGGGAATCGGTTTTTTCATTGCGCTCACACATACCGATGTGCATGGACTGATAAAATACCTGATTGACAGCGGACAGCGTGACCAGATAAAAATCATTCTTCCGCAAGTGAATGAACAGGCGATGTTTGAACGGACAAAATTCTTCACGATCCCCTATTTCCTTCTCGGATTTTTCGTGACTGTTGCCGTGACATTGATTTTCAGCAGGAGAAAATCACCCAACTGAACATTTGCGATTTAATGATTGCCGATTTTCATTTTTTTTATTCATCAATCGAAAATCGGCAATGAACAAATCGGCAATTTCCCTGAAGAAAAATTTTCCTTACGAAATCCTGAAAGCGGAGAAATAATAATTGTTCTGCGCAGCGATCAGTTCCACCTTGATGTAATACGAAGCGAGAAATTGTGTGAATGCCATGAATTCATGTGTGGGAACCGTAAACTCGTCAAACAGGATAATATCGCCTTTGCGCAAATGAGGCGCGACACTCGTGAGTACATAGAGCGTGGACGTATACAGGTCAGCATCCATGTGTACGACTTTCCTTGAATCTTCCTTGACTGTTTTCAAAAAATTCGGCAACGTATCCTGAAAAAGTCCCTTGTGAAAAGTGGCGCGTTCATCATTCACTTCCGGAAATTTTCCATCGGCCGACATGGCACCTGCCTTGAAAACATTCCAGTCTTCGGGCAAACCCGTGAACGTATCGAAACCGTCGAAAGTGGATTGCGGATTCTTGTTGTGTTCCACCCACCATTTGAAAGACCTTCCCGCCGCCACACCGAATTCCAGATACGTAATCGGTCCGTCGCACTTTTCCTCGTTCAATAAAAAATCATAAATGTTATAACGCTTGTTGTAATCCCATTTTCTCGAATAAAAATCGTTGAGTTTCGGTGCGCCCGCTTTCCTCCTCCACTTCGACATTTTGGAGAGATAGACAAGATTCATGAGCATGCCGGAAAAAGGTTCCACAATGGCGTGCAGACGCAAACGCATGAACCACGTTTTCGTTTTGCGGATGAAATAAAGTTTGGTTTGCATCGGGGCGCTAAATTAAGGAAGACTTGAGACATGGGACGTGAGGCGTGAGAAAAAGTGTAGCGTTTTTTTTGATTTCTTCTCAAATCTGATGTCTCGCGTTCCGTCTCTGTCAGAGGAAGAAAACTATCTTTGCAGTGAATCCATCTCTATCGAAAAATGCTCTTTTTACGAAAGGCAATTACCGCAGCGATTTTATTTTCAGGAACATTTTCATTCGCACAAAACCCTGACATTCCCTATCGCTCTTCCAACAATCCGCTTTATTGGAAAAACAGAATGCCGATTCCGGGTTATTGGCAACAGGATACCTACTATAAAATCAAGGCGAAGCTGGATGACAAAACGGATATCATCACGGGTACCGAAGAATTGGTGTATTGGAACAATTCTCCCGATACACTGACTTTCGTTTATTTCCATCTGTATCAAAATGCATTTCAACCGGGATCGTATACCGACGATTTGTACAGGAACAATAAATACGATGTGAAGTATGGAAAATACGAGTCGCAGAAAAAAGATGAGGAAGTGACATCGATTATGGTCGATGGACAAAGTGTAAAAACCGAATTGGACAATTCAATACTGAAAGTGTGGTTGCCGAAACCATTGCTGCCGAACACATCCACAAAATTCAACATCGCTTTCAATTCCTATTTCGACGCAGGCGGAACGATTCGCCGAAGAATGAAAATGTATACGACTTTCGGCTACAAACATTATGACGGTGTGCATTGGTATCCGCGAATTGCCGTTTACGATCGGAAATTCGGATGGGAAACGGAACAGCATCTGGACAAGGAATTTTACGGTGACTTCGGGCAGTATGATGTTGAATTGACTTTACCGAACAATTATATTCTCGATGGAACGGGAGTGATGACGAATGAACAGGAAATGTTGCCTGCTGATTTGCGCCAGAAATTGGACATCTCGAATTTTGTAAATGTTCCTTGGGAAAAACAAGCGCCATCGGTCATCATCGTTCCGGATGGCTCAACGAAAACCTGGAAATTCCATGCCGAGAATGTACATGACTTCGCCTTTTCAGCCGATCCCACTTATCGTATCGGTGAAACTTCATGGAACGGGATCCGTTGCATTGCACTCGCGCAGGAACAGCATTGTTCCGGTTGGCAAACGGCAGCCGCATTCACTGCGAAAGTGATTGCATTCTATTCCACAAACATCTGCATGTATGCCTATCCGAAAATGATTGTGTGTGATGCGAAAGACGGAATGGAATATCCGATGATCACACTCGATGGTGGAAAGGAACCCGATTACCATTCCGTACTCGCACATGAAATCGGCCACAACTGGTTTTTCGGAATGGTGGGAAGCAATGAAACCTATCGCGCATTGCTCGATGAGGGATTCACGCAGTTCATCGATTCATGGTGCTTGAAAACGATTGATGGAATCAATGTTGTGCATGGGCAATATGTTTACAGCTATGTGCGGAAATTCAAGGACGAGGATAAGAATGTAAATGCGGAAGTTTATAACCGTTACATGTCGCAGGCTGCGCTTGGCGATGAAACAATCATCGATACACACTCTTCCCATTTCAACGGCGCGTATGGCCACAACGGCGGTTATGGAATGGTGTACATGAAAACCGCAACGATGCTGTACAATCTCCAATATGTTTTGGGCGATTCGCTTTTTCAGGCGGCGTTCTCGCATTATTTCAACCAATGGAAATTCTGCCATCCCTACGTGGAGGATTTCCGCAATTCAATGATCCAATACACACACGTTGATCTCAATTGGTTTTTTGACGAATGGCTCGATACCTATCAGACCATTGATTACAGCGTTGGAAAAATAAGAAAGGCGGACTCGACCGACACTTACAACATCACTTTCAAACGCATCGGAAGAATGTCCATGCCGATTGACTTCACCGTTGTTGCAAAAGACGGAAAGGAATACGGCTATTACATTCCGAATACGTGGTTCGATAAAAAAACTTCCGCAACCATTCTCCCTCGATGGATTGGCTGGGATAAAATCCGTCCAACGTATACGGCGAAAGTTGTTGTTCCAAACGGAATCCAGAATGTGATGATCGACACCACACACCGTCTGGCTGATGTTTACATGCCGAACAACACCATGAAATCGTCGAAGACATTCGGTTTCGATTCGAGAATTTACAATGTGCCTTCGTGGGAACATTACGAACTGAAAGGGAGGCCGGATATCTGGTACAATTCCTATGACGGTTTGAAATTCGGATTGTATCTCGGTGGAAATTATCTCTCGCAGATCAATAAATTCGATCTCACATTCGATTACAATACGGGAGCGGTGCAAAGCCAATTGCCAAAGGGAACGGAAATAAACAAGTTCGACCGTTTCTCTATGGTGTTCAATTATTCGACACCTACTTTCAAATTCATAAAAAATTCTTCGCTGTCATTTTCCGCAAAACATCTTGACGGATTGGATGCAGCACAAGTTGGATTCGATGTGTGGGATAAAGGCATGAAGAATCGCTTTTTCATCCAGTACAAGGCAATGTACCGTCAGGATTCCACCGACTTGGTTTATCTCGTTTATCCGAAAGACTGGGAAGTGAAAAAATTCAACAATACCATTACACTCGGCTACGAACATCCGTACAGCTATCACAAGGGAACGGGAAACATCCAGTTGAATTTGCGTTCATCCGCACTTGGCAGCGATTACAATTACCAATACCTCAACTTGAATGTTGTCAACCGGAATAAAGTCGGGCGCTTCAACATCAACACGCGCACGTTCGCGCAAATCGGAACGGGCAACAATTGGGCGAGTGAATCGATGCTGTATGCAGCGGGTGCGAATCCGGAACAACTGATGGATAACAAATACACGCGTTCCGTTGCATTTTTTCCGACTGCATGGGATGGATTCGGTTCGGATGTGAATCACTTCCAAGCTGGCGGCGGATTGAATTTGCGCGGCTATGCAGGTTACCTCATGCCGCAAACAGATTGGTACGGTGGTGTGCGCAACACGTACAAGGGAACTTCCGGTTATTCAGAAAATGTTGAAATAGAATTCCAGGATTTATTCCGTTATGTGAAAAAGAAATTGCCGAAAGCGAGTCGCTATGTAGCAGTACAAACTTATCTGTTCGGCGATATTGGCGCAATCAATTTCAATTTCCAAACGGAAAAACTGGCCATGAGTGATTTCCGTGCCGATGCCGGTCTCGGATGTGCACTCACGTTGAAATTCCCGCCGCTGCAAGTAAGGCCATTGACAATCCGTTTCGATGTGCCATTGTTCCTCAACAGCACCCCGTATACAAATTCGAATTATGTCCAGATGCGATGGGTTGTCGGAATCAACAGGGCGTTTTAATTTTTTTTGAAAGCAGAGAAACCTTATGGGAATAATCAAAAAGCAAAGCTTACAATCGACCATTATCATTTATGTCGGCTTTTTGATCGGGGCATTCAATGTGATGTATTTATTTCCGAAATGTTTTACCGGAGAACAATATGGATTGACAATCGCATTGTTTGCGGCCTCCTCGACAATTGCGAGTCTTTCCTCATTGGGAGTCAATCGTATAATGATTCGATTTTATCCGTTTTACCATTCACATTTGAAAAGGGGCACGAATGATTTTCTCACGCTCTCTTTTTTAGTTCCCATTATCGGTTTTGTTTTTTTTACGGTTCTCACCCTTTTGTTCAGGGAGCAATTGTTTGCGATCTATTCGAAAAAATCCGCCCTGTTTGTTGATTACTTCTATTATTTATTTCCGGGAGCATTGGCACTTCTGCTTTTTTCAATTGTGGAAACCTATACACAGAATTTGCTGAAAAGTGTTTTTGCAAATGTCATGCGCGAATTGGGTTACAGGATATTCATTCTTTTCGCCATCATCCTTTATATATTTCACTTTGTGGATTTCAGGATGTTCATGATTTTATTTACGAGCTATTATTTTTTGGCCACACTGGTCATGCTCGGTTATATTTATAAAATCGGCCATTTGCATTTCTCATATACAATCAGCAAGTTAAGCCGTAGAATGAAAATGAGGATGATCAAGTATGGTGCATTCATGTTTGGAGGAGGTGTAATCGGGATTCTGGCCGACAATTTGGATAAGATACTCATTGCCGGAATATCAGGTTTGGAAAACACGGCGGTGTTTACCATTGCCGCCTACATTGCCACCATCTTGCGTGTACCACAAAGGGGAATGACGGGAATCATAACGCCGATCATTTCAAAAGCGTGGCGTGATAAAAGGCCGGATTTGATTGATAAGATCTACAAAGGATCATCCATAAACTTGATGATCGCGAGCTGTTTTATTTTCCTGCTGATTTGGATCAACATCGATCTTCTTTACAGTTTCCTTCCTGCTGTTTATGCCAACGGAAAATGGGTGGTGCTCATCATGTCGCTAAGTGTGATCATTGATTTGAGCATGGGTGCAAACGCGGAAATATTATTTACGTCCAGTTCGTGGAAAGTGTTTTTTTACACTCACATTTTGTTGCTTGCCTTATCCATTCCTACCAATTATTTCCTCATCAAACATTTCGGCATCATCGGATCGGCATATTCCAACCTCATTGCTTTCACCGGCTACAATGTATACCGTTACATTTTCATCAAGCGAAAATATGGATTGGATCCTTTTTCATGGAATACGTTGAAGTGTTTCATCATTTGTATTGGAAGCTATTTCCTCGTTGTGCAACTCAACTTTTTCACTCACCCCTTTGTCGCTGCATTCTTCAAGAGTTTCACATTGGGGACCTTGATGTTCTGCGCACTGCTCTATTTCCGGATTTCAGAAGATTTTAACCATGCGGTGACACGGTTCACCCAACGCTTCATCAAGCGGGCATAAGGTCAGGACAGAATGTTGTATTTGAAAATATAACTTTCAATACGCCTCAATTTTTCCTGATTCGACGGATCAGCCAAAGAAGTTCCTGTTAGTTTTTCCAATTCATCGATTCGCTGTTGCTGCTTTTCCTGCTGCCGCAACAGGAAGAAATGCTGCAATCGCTTTCGAATCGCCAATGGAATGATCTTGTGTTCCAATAGGGATACCGAATATTGCTTAAGCGAAAATCCACCGCTAAAATATTTGTCGATATAATTCTTCACACATCGGTTGAAAAAAACGGATGCCTCATCGACGGAAATATCATCGCGGTCACAGAGTTTTCGGACGATCTCTGAAAAAAACGCGTTGTATTGATCCTTGTATTTGGGTGAAACAGAAGTGATATCGAGTCCATCCGATCTTCCTGCAGAACCGCTTATGACTTCACGAACGGAATAGAAAATGGGCAGTACCTTATGTTTTCCCTTAATCAATGTTGAATAGCCGATAAACAAATCCAAAAGGTTCAGGTTATAAAGTTTATGACTGGCATAACCGAAAATATCTTGCAATGATTCGGTTTTATGAACGCAATAAAAAAACTGGATGTCAATCTCATTGAATTTTTCAAGTCTGCCTCTCGCACTCTCATTATTGATATCACAACCGATGGAAGACCTGTAAGCAAGCGAATAAAACAATTTATTTTTACTGTAATTGCACCCCAGATAATAACCCTGGGCAGAGGCGTAATCGGGATTTGCTTCCAAAAAACGAACAGATTCCTCGATGGCCTCTGGAATAATAAAGTCGTCATCAGCACACAACATGGAATAAGTTGTATTTATTTTCTTGAATACATCATCCAGTTTTGTACTGAAATGGATTTCAGGATAATGAGAATAGGAAAAATTGGGTGGCAGTTGTTTAGTGTACTTTTCCCTTGTTGCATCTGCAATGAGGATATTGATCCCCGAATTGGAATAATAATCAATGACACGCTCCAAATATTGATGACGGTTTTTAGTCGCAATGACAAGTGTTATTCTGTCAAGCATGATTTGAAAAGCCTCCGTCTATATTAACCATGGCCCTGTTGATGGAAGTGTTTTGAAGAAGTTCAAGTATCATGGATGAAACGTGACCGACATGAATGAATTTTCCGTTCATGCGG
>CAYMZV010000200.1:0-8138 GCA_964394965.1 uncultured Chryseobacterium sp. | reverse complement strand
GCAGGTGAGGGCAAACTTCCCAAGATCACAGTCAACAAATCATCCGGCACACTTTATCTGAACAGCATCATCAGTATAGTTGGCGATTGGATTTATTCGGGAGGAACAGTTGCTGCAAGCTATTATTCCGGAGGTACATTGCAGACGTCCAATGTTGTCCTGTACGGAACAAATAATCTCAACGGAACAGGAGGCGGAGCAACCATGTCGTTTTACGATCTTACAATCGGCGGGAATACACGCACGCTGACGGGAAACATTAAGACAACGAACAACCTCACTGTAAACAGCGGCACAACATTGTCGGCGGGAAGCAATTCTGTCACCGTCGGAGGAAACTGGAGCGACAACGGAACCTGGACTTATGCAACATCAACCGTTACATTCAATGGCGGCGGTTACAATAGCATTGCAAAAACAAGCGGAACGGAAACTTTCTACAATCTCGCTTTCAACCGCAGTGGCGGATCACATACGCTGAGCAATCCGGTTACGGTGAACAACAGCATGACACTTACCAAAGGCCATGTAAAAACTTCCAGCACGAATTATCTCACATTGATTGATAACGCAACCATTTCAGGCGGAAGCGACAGTGCATACGTATGCGGACCGATGCGCAAGACGGGAAATGACATTTTCACCTTCCCGTTGGGGGATACAACACTCAATGATACGGCTTACCATCCCTTGGCGATGACAACGGCCCCATCTTCAACGAGCGATCAATTCGAGGCGACTTATTTTGCGAAAAAATATACGGTTGGCGATTCCCTTGTCGATTCATTGACGAGTGTGAGTCAGGTGGAGAATTGGAAGTTGGAGCGGAAGGTGGGTTCGTCGAATGTTGCAATCTCGGTGGGTTGGAATAAAAATTCAAACATCGGGGATATCGGCAGTCTGCGTATTTCGGGATGGAATGGAACCAAATGGCTGGATTACGGACAGGCATCGGTTGTATTGAATTGGCCCAGGGGAACCGTAACATCATCCTTGAGCGTCAACTTTCCTGCGAATCCGATTTTCATAACGATAGGCGTTTCAAGGCCGAACTATTCCGGATACGCAACATTGAAAAGGAAACTCGATGGTGGATTCTATGAAACAAAAAACAATTCATTGTTCTTCAAATTCGATGATGAGTACAATGACTTGAATGACAACCTCACTTACCGGATTATTGACGCATCAAACATTGATGAAAGACCCAATCTGGTAGGAAACACCAACAACTTTGCGCTTTCCTACTATGGCGACAACCGTTTCCGTCTGGATCTATATTATTATACAAATACAACATTGGCTTCCGGTTACTATACTCTTGAGTTGACAAATGAAAAGAACGAGAAATTCTATTTGCGTTTCCATAAGAGTTGAACGATTCGAATTCCCTAAAACAATCCAAAAGAACAATGACAATGAAAAATAAAATCCTGACCAGTTGCCTTGTTGCAGTCTTGCTTTCGCTTTCCACTGCAGTGATTTACTTGTTCGCGAACAAACCCAAGACAGCCTATATCGATATGCAAAAGGTATTTTCCTCTTTTCAAATGAAAAAGGAATTGGAGTCAAAACTGACGGATGTTGAGCAGCATCGGAAAAATATTCTGGACAGTATGGAATTGCATTTGCGGATTTTCTCCGGGGAATTGGATAAGTCGAAAGAAAAGGATCCATCCCAAATCAAATTGTTCAATGGCGAAAGGGAAGATTTTTTTGCAAAACAAAAACAGTTTGAGCAGGACAATTCGGCAACTCAGCAACAATACATGGATCAAGTGTCAAAACAATTGAGTCAATATGTGAATGATTATGGAAAACAGAAAGGATACGAATACATTTTCGGGGCTGACGGAAGCGGAATCCTGATGCATGCGGATGATTCCAAAAATATCACCGAAGAGGTTACAGGTTATATCAACGAACGATATAAAGGCGGCAAATGAAAAATCGGATTTCGTACTTCCTTATTGTTTTTGTGATGGTGATTGATTCATGCAGCAACCGCTTCATGCTCTCTCCCGATTCATTTACAAAGTGGGTTGAAAATGAGGATAACGGTATGCACACACATTGCGTGATTGGGAAAATCAGGTATGATCTCCAATACAAACCGGTGGAATATGTCTGCCTGATTGAAAACAGGAATAATTCGGGAAATTCCGATTTCGCCAAAAGGAAAAAGGAATTGGATGGCTTGCAGTATTACCAATTGCGCATATCACTTGACAAAAGCAATGCCGACTTGATGATGAATATCTCTTCCGGTGATCAGGATCTTTATCGCCGATTGTCCTATCTGGAATTCGATTTCAGCAATCGGATAAAACTTATCGAGGATGGGGATTCGCTTCCGTGCGCTTTGTATCATTTTCAGAATTACCAGGGACTTGCACCTTATGTCGATTTGGTTTTTGCATTCAGGGCAAATCCCAAAGACAATAAATCGGCGAGGACATTATTTGTCGACGATACCATTTTCGGTTCCGGACCGCTTCATTTCGAATTTCCTTCAGACGTTTTTCAGGATACTCCCCAATTAAATAATTGAACACCATGAATCTCCTTTCTCCGATACGCAAGAAAAAAATATTCAAAGCGCTGGCCTTTTATTTGGCAGCAAATATGTTGGCTGGATATTTCATTCCCATTCGACTGATGGCACTCACTTCCGGTCCGGCACAGGAAGAGTTTACCAGCTTTGAACCGGTGACGACAACCGACATGGTTGATTTATACAGCGGGGATTTCAACTACAATATTCCATTGCTTTCTGTACCCGGACCCAATGGAGGCTATCCGATAAACTTGTCCTATCATTCAGGTGTTGGAATGGAACAGGAAGCGAGTTGGGTGGGATTGGGATGGACACTCAATGTGGGTGCGGTCAACCGTCAACTGCGTGGATTGCCGGATGATTTTGATGGGGATGCGATTGAACGCAAAATGAAAATACGCGATGATTGGAATATAATGGTTGACATGGATGCGGCCAAACAAGAACAGTTCGGTTTTCCGGTTAATACAAGTAATCCTTCAAGCTCTTCTCGCAATTGGCAATTATACTTCAATAATTACAAGGGATTTGGATTTCGTGGCTCTGTTGAAATGCCACATTATTATGGATTAGGTGGTGCCGATGTAACCTTTGACTCTCAAGATGGGATAGGAATTGAACCGAGATTAGGATTGAACAATGGACCGATCCCCAAATTGGCTGATAATTATGATCTAAGTCTTTCAATCAATTCCCGTCATGGCCTGCAGAGTATATCCCTGGGAATGGGATTTAAAAAAACATTTTACTCTGATGTAAGCAGCCGTGCGGGGGTAGGGATCAATTCCTCTTTAACATTCTCAATGATCAAATCTGTTCCTGCTGTTACGATGCCAACCGTTACTGATAATTTCAGTTATGATGTCAGTATCGGGCCTGCGAGCAAAATGCCGGTTTTCGGCTCTTATGGTGCTAGGGGATGGGAAGAAATATGGGATGGTTCCTTTTCAAATACCAAAATCCAAGGTGATGGAACGCAATCGATTCCCGGTTACGGTTACCTCTATGACAATGCGTCCAGTTCCAATACCGATCAAAGGGATTTTCAACGCGATCCGATTCCTTATTCCAAAAAGGTTCCTGCGTTGGCGCCCTCGAGCATGACCTACGATATTTATTCCATCAGCGGGCAGGGAACAGGTGGCATGTTCAGGGATTACGATTCATACATTCCCGCAATAGGAAATGCCACAGTAGCAAGTCCCCAATATGATGGGCACTTGAATCTTGAGGTTGGAATAAACTCCCCTTTATCCTTATATCATGTCGGTGCAGGCGGCGCAGTTGGTGCCGGAACAAGCCAATCGGGAATGTGGGCCAATACGGAAAATGGAAGCGCAGATGATGTCGGGTTCACTGCGGGATTGGCTCCGGGCGGATCAACCGATCCTTCCTACGAATATGTCTACCCGAAAATGTACGGTGAAAAATCGGGCTTCATTGAAAATGATGATATGTTAAGTAAATGGTACGGCGATAAAGCGGTTCGTGCAGGGATTTCAAGGGACAATGATCCCAGCTGGTTCAACCAGCAGTTCGTGGCGGATGATGCTTTTCTGCGTTACAACAATGACGCTTCACCTGTTGTTCCCTCCACATCCAACAATTCCAATGTCGACCGCCCAATCCGTGAATCGAACATTGAACAGGTTACTGTCGGACAGGCAACTCAGTTTTGTTATACGAAGAATATAGGATACACGCTTAGTTCGGGTTCTTTGGTTGACAATGCCAAATCCTATTCCGCTTCCTATCTCAAGCCGAATCACGTTACTGAAATAAGTGTGTTGCAGTCCGACGGAATGAGATATGTATATGGTTTGCCCGCTTACAATACAACGCAGGTTGATGCGAATTTTTCAGTTCCCTCTCCCGGATCTTCCTTCAACGTGCCTACTGTTGCTGTTCCTCACAGCGGATCGGATATCGATCCTTCCGGAACCTATCAGAGGTATTTATCACAGACAACTTTACCGGCTTTCGCCCATTCGTGGATGCTGACAGAAGTTGTTTCCGCAGATTATGTTGATATGACAGGCAATGGACCTAGCGACGATGACCTTGGCTATTGGGTGAAATTCAACTACACAAAAAAATCGGACGATTACAATTGGCGTGTTCCTTATGCAGATGCAAGTTATTCTTACGGTGATATTGATGATCTGAATGATGACAAGGGGTCCGTCAGTTTTGGGACGAAACAAATGTATTATCTCGAATCGATTGAAACGAAAACACACATTGCCGTTTTCACATTGTCGAAAAGGGAAGATGCAATCATGGCGAATGACTTGATTGCAGGAGGGAAACCTTCAACGATCAATGATGACATGCGTATGTATAAGGTTGACCGCATTGACCTTTTCACGAAATCGGAATATTTTGACAACACCACTCGCCATTTGCGCAGCAATGCCATTCCACTTCAAACCATCCATTTTGAATATTCCTACAGGCTTTGCGGAAATGTTCCCAACAATACCAATGTTGCAATTGATGTGGATGGAAATAATCCTTCGACTTCAGGTAAGCCTGACGTGAATGCGAATCATGGAAAACTCACACTGGATAAAGTTTATTTCACGAATGAAACTTCCACCCGCGGGCAATTGAGTCCTTATGTTTTTGATTATGGCAGTACGAGTTCCACTTCTGGCTCTGCCGATAATCCATTGTACAATGTCCAGAGCATGGATCGTTGGGGCAATTACAAAGACATTGGTACCTATTACAACACTCCGTATCCGTTCATGGATTTTCCATACACCGAACAAGGTGCAAGTGCGGCAAGAGTGGATGCATGGTTGCTCCGATCCATAACCCTTCCTACTGGAGGAAAACTGAATATCGAATATGAATCGGATGATTATCAATACGTGCAGGAGAAACCGGCAATGGAAATGTTGGATATTGTGGGAACGGCAAGTGATTATGATCCGGGAAACCCGAGTGCAAATACACTGTCCATGTCACGCACAGCTTCAACTGTACAAAAAACGTCGCTTGAAACTTATGATGAGCTGGTCACTGATGGTGGTGAATACAAGATTTATTTCAAACTCGAGCAAACCACCACATCAAATTCCCCGTCACTGATTTACGATAAGTATTTGAACAATGGAAAACTGGATACCGTTTATTTCAGTTTGTTGGTAAACCTGAAGGGAAAAAACAATCCGCATTTTGATCGGGTTAAGGGTTATGCCACTGTGCGCATGAATAGTGGAGATTATGGAGTTGTAAAATCCAATCCGAGCGGTTCTGTTTATGATGTGGGATACATCACCTTGAATGGTGTTCCGAAAAACAGTTGGACAAGTTCCTCTCCATTTATCAATCCGATTACGAGGGCGGGTCTTGAGCACTTGCATTACGAGCGTCCGGATATTGCACAGTCGCCACTTCCACAAACTTCCAATCCAGCTGACAATATCATGAACATACTGGGTGCTGTAATAAATTCTCCGGCGGAATTTGCATCGATGTTTGCAGGTTACAATTGGTGGGCTTACCTGAAAGGTTATTCGCACGAAATGCAATTGAATGGAAGATCGGTTATCCGCTTGATGGATCCTGACCATAAAAAATTCGGCGGTGGTGTGCGTGTGAAAAAACTCACACTCACCGGTTCGTGGGTGAATGGAAGCAACACGGAAAATTTCGAATACGGTCAGAAGTACAGTTATGTGATGGAAGATGGAACAACGAGTGGAGTTGCCTATGAACCGACAATCGGGGCGGACGAAGATGCATTGCGCACTCCGATTGAATATACAAATTCAACTTTGGTGGTTGGATCACAGCATCAGTTTCTTGAAACACCTTTGCTCCAAAGTTATTATCCGGGTGCAACAGTCGGTTACAGAAGGGTGATTGTGGAAAGTGACGCACCTGACAAGGCAAAATCGGAAGATTCAAGCAATGATTTATTTCATAGCGCTGCACCCACTACGATTTATGAATTCTATTCGCCGAAAGATTTTCCCGTCACCTGTGATCAGACCGAGATGACATCAGACCCTTCCATCATCCGACCCATTATCATTCCCGGAGTCTTTTCAAGTTTCAAGAAACGGATTGCAAGAAGTCAAGGCTACAGTGTTGTGTTGAATGACATGGCCGGCAAAATAAAATCGATCACGATGTTGCCTTATCACATCACTACCTCGACTTATATTCCTCCCGACCAAGTCATCAGCAAACAGACATTCATTTACCAGACAAAAAATCCGTACGATGCGTCGTTGACCAATGAATTGTGCAATAAGGTACAATGCATGTTTATCGGAAGCGGTGGCGATCCGGTTTATCAAACCGGTGTGATTGGCGAATCAAGTGACATTTTTATCGACATGAATGAAAATCTTGAAAAATCGAAAAATGTGGGAATCGAAGGCAATCTTGATTTGAATCTTTCGTTGCCACTGGCTTCACTTGTTCCCATTCGAACGATGTCAAAGTTTGAAGCCAGCCTGAGAACCGTTGTGGTGAACAAGGCGATTTACCGAACGGGAATTTTAAAACAGGTCATTACGCAGGATCACCAATCAATTGTAACCACTGACAATCTTGCCTATGACATTGCCACAGGCGATCCGATCCTGACTAAAGTTGTCAATGAATTCAATGACGATGTTTTCCAATATCATTATCCCGGCCATTGGTATTATCCTTCCTTGGAAGGCGCCTATCAGAATTACAATGTCACCATCAATGGTTCACTTACCCCTTCCTCCAATGGAAGAATAAATCTTGAAAGTGTATTGCCTGGCGGAAAGGAAGCGAAAGATTATTTTACCGTTGGCGATGAAGTTTTTATAACGGATAATGGCAATAGTACATATACCAGACAGTACACTGTCATCAATGTGGGTACGAGTACATCTCCTGCACATACTTTCATTGATTGCATGGATGCTGCCGGCAACCTCATATCGAATTCAGCGACCGTCAATCAAATCAGGGTTGTCAGGTCGGGGCATAAAAACATGCAATCGGTTTCCGTTGGCTCATTGGCTGCAAAATCATTGACAGGATTTGTCGCTTACGATCCTGCCGATATTTCCACAACAGATAAAACATCACAGCAATCCTATTCCTTTGATAAGATACTTGATGCATCATCGGTTGAATATTCCGATTTCTGGCCGGTCAACTGTTTGCTTGATTGCGGGGAGACTTCCAACCTGATCGGTCATACTTACAATCCTTACCACAAGGGCGGAAGGGGATTGTGGCGTCCCTATAAAACCTATAGTTACGTAACCACCCGTTATCAGGGTGACAACATCCGCACGGATGGATATTTCTCCGACTTCACCACTTTCGATTGGAAGACACCATCGAACAATGCAAGTACAAATTGGGTTGCCGCCAATGAAATCACCATCTATTCACCGCACTCTTTTGAATTGGAAAACAAGGACGCAATTGGAAATTACTCTTCCGCATTGTATGAATACAATAATACGCTTGCCACTGCGGTTGCCTCGAATGCGAGACACAAGGAGATTGCGTCGGATGGATTTGAGGATTATGCCTTTTTGACTTCCTGTCCCGATCCGCTCGACGATTGGGGTTT
>CAYMZV010000199.1:0-8143 GCA_964394965.1 uncultured Chryseobacterium sp. | reverse complement strand
GGCGGACAAAAAGAAAATGGTTGTTGATTCCCGCCATCGTCGGCGGTTCGATGTTGCTTGCCGATGGAATGATCACGCCACCGATTTCCGTTTCATCGGCCATTGAAGGATTGAGTGGTGTCAACGCGCACATCAATACCATTCCGATTGTCATTGGCATCCTTGCCGGGTTGTTCATCATCCAGCAATTCGGGACAAAATTCATCGGCAGGTTTTTCGGCCCCATCATGTTTGTATGGTTCGGTATGTTGGCTGTACTCGGAATTTACGGACTCGGATTCAATCCCACGGTTTTGAAAGCGCTCAATCCCTATTATGCATATCACCTGTTGACCACCAGTCCGCAATCGCTTCGATTGCTGGGAGCGGTTTTCCTTTGTACAACCGGAGCCGAAGCCCTGTATTCGGATCTCGGTCACTGCGGAAGAAAAAATGTGCGCACCACTTGGGCATTCGTAAAAACAACCTTGGTCTTGAATTATTTCGGACAAGGCGCATGGATGCTGAAGCACCAGGGAGAATCGCTTTCATTGTTCAAGGGAACCAATCCATTTTATTCGATGATGCCGGATTGGTTTTACGGAACGGGAATCGTGATTGCAACCGCTGCAGCCATCATTGCCAGTCAAGCCCTCATCAGCGGATCTTTCACATTGATCAATGAGGCGATACGTCTGAATTTCTGGCCGAAAGTGCGGATCAAATATCCGACAAATCTCAAGGGACAGATTTACATTCCTTCCGTGAATTGGCTGTTGCTCATTGGCTGTCTGGGAATCGTCTGGCATTTCCAGAATTCGGAAAACATGCAAGCCGCTTATGGACTCGCCATCATCATCACGATGCTGATGACGACATTGCTGCTGAATTATTACCTGATTTTGCGCCGCGCACCGAAATGGAGCATTGTCCTTTTGCTTGTCGTTTACCTTTCTTTCAAATCGCTTTTTCTCGTTGCGCTGTCTCAAAAATTCTGGGACGGAGGTTACATCACCCTGATGATTGCGACGTTGCTCATTGCCATGATGTGGATTTGGTATGACGCACGAAAGATCAGGAACCGTTATGTGGAATTCGTCAAGCTCAATGAATATCTCCCGTTGCTCGCTGAATTGGGGCAGGACACTTCCATTCCAAAATTCGCAACACATTTGGTTTATCTCACGAGCGCCGATCACAAGGAGGAAATCGAATCGAAAATCATTTATTCGGTTTTGCAGAAAAATCCCAAACGCGCCGATGTGTATTGGTTCGTGCATGTACACAGCACCGACCAACCGTACACAATGGAATACAAGGTTTCGGAATTGGTGAGCAAGGAAGTTTACCGTATCGATTTCTATCTTGGTTTCCGTGTACCGACGCGCATCAATTTGATGTTCCGCAAAGTCGTTTCAGAAATGGTACAGAATCACGAGGTCGACATTACCAGCCGTTATGAATCGCTGAACAAGCAGAATGTCATTGGCGATTTCCGTTTTGTGGTATTGGAAAAATACCTGTCGAACGACAATGAGCTTCCGATTTACGAAAAAATAATCCTCGACATCTATTACGTCCTCAAACCGATTACGCTCTCCGAAGAATCCGCTTTCGGTTTGGATACAAGTTCTGTCAGCGTCGAAAAAGTCCCGATTCTGATTTCCGAAGCCCGCGACATCAACCTGCGTCGGTTGCAATGATTCCATGTTGTGTCGGAGCACAACTTCTTCCTTTTCTACAGGCACTTTTCCCGCTCCAAAGGAGTCCTTCGGGCTATCACCTCGCGGAGTTCGTTTCTATCGGGGCTATTCCCGATCCACTTTTTATCCGGCGAATACCTGCAGCCTCTACACTTCCCGCTCTGCATCCCGATCGCCATCGCAATTGACAATTTGTAATTTGCATTGGTAATTACTTATTTTCATCCGCACATTAGCAAATCAGCATATTAGCACATTATATTTGTCACTTGTCTCCGAAAACAATTCTCCCGGCCGAAAATGAACTTGTTGCGATGCTGAAAAATCGCGATGAGATGGGATTGCGTTTATTGTACGACCATTATTCGTCTGCACTTTACGGAGTGATCCTGCGAATCGTGATTGACAGGGAAACGGCGGAAGATGTATTGCAGGAATCCTTCATCAAGATCTGGAACAATTCCGAAAGTTACGATGCGGAAAAAGGCCGATTGTATACTTGGCTGCTCAACATTGCAAGAAACACCGCCATTGACAAAACCCGCTCCAAGAATTTCCGAAATGAGGGGAAAGTCCAAAGCATAGAAGACTTCGTATATTCTGTAGACAAACAGCACAATACTTCCACAGCCACCGATTTCATTGGTCTGCGTAAATTTGTGGATGCGTTGAAACCCGAACAGCGAGAGTTGATCGATCTGCTTTATTTTGGCGGATATACACAATCAGAGGCGGCGGAAAAACTGGGCATTCCGCTCGGTACAATTAAAACAAGGGTAAAGGCGGCTCTCACACAGCTGCGAAACATATTGAAATGACCCCACAGGAATACATATCCTCCGGTATTCTAGAGACGTATGCGCTCGGATCAGCCACACCAGCAGAAATGCAGGAAGTGGAAATGATGGTGTCGAAATATCCCGAAGTGAAAAAGGCGCTGGATGAGATTTGCGATGGGCTTGAAAATTACGCAACACTTCACGCCGTTGAACCGGATGAAAAATTAAGGGAAAATATCCTTGCGGAAATCTCTTCCGGAAAAACCGAAAATGAAAAATCAGGAAATAACATTTCTGAAAAAGGAAAAGTGCTTGCGCTTCAACCTGAAAAATCCTCCCGCTTCAAAACACTCGCAATTGCCGCATCCGTGCTTTTGGTTTTAAGTGTGGGAGTGAATTTTTACCTATGGATGCAAACGGGTTCTGCAAATGAAAAAGTCGCTTCACTGCAAAACAGCCTGGTGTCGAATGACACGGCTTCCATAAACATGATGTTGCGCAATGCGCAAATCCGTTCTGAAAAAGACAGCCTGCTCAATGTGCTTGGCTTCCTGCGTAATCCTATGACACAAAGTGTGGCGCTCAACAGTGCTGTTGATGGTCATCCGATGAAAGCGGTGGTGCATTGGAACATGAAGTCGATGCAAGTTGCCGTTGATCCAATGACATTGCCAACAACTTCTCCCGATCAGAAATATGTTTTGTGGGCAATCGTAAAAGGCAAACCTGTCAACGAAGGGAGTTTTTCAAAGGGCGACAGTACCGGAATACAAATGATGAATACCGTTCAACAGGCCGATTCATTTGCAATTTCATTGGAGAAAACCGCCGCCGTTGACGCCCCCGCAGGCCCGATTTACGTGATGGGAAAACCCCTTACAAGTCAGCCCTGATTTGAAGAAAAAAGTCATTGAGTGATTAAGGTAATTGGGGTAACCCAGGAAATAAAATAATCAATGCCTTAATTGCCTAATTACCTTAATCACCTAATTACCCCAATCCCCCAACCACTAATCTCCCCATTCCAACCACTCATCCAAAAGGGCTCACCAATTCACAAATTCTGACGCCCTGGCAAGGTCAAAACTTTATATCTTTGCCTCCTGAAACATCACCCTTCCGGTCAACGGAATCCGCATGAAAAAAATTTTTCTTTTTTGTTCCATCGCACTCCTTTCCTGGACTTGCAGCACCAAGCTGGATATCCTCGACAATTATAAAGAGACGATGATCGTTTACGGTTTGCTTGACCAAACCCAACCGGTACAATACATCAGAATCCAAAAGGCTTTCTTGGGTCCGGACAATGCATTGACGATGGCGCAACAATACGATTCGATCAATTACATCAATCAATTGCAAGTGACCGTTGAAGGACTTTTCAATGGTGCCGTAGTACAAACTTTCTCCACTGCCAACGGACTCATTTATCCCGACACCATCACGACCAAGGTTCCAGGAATTTTCGCGGGACCGAAACAGGTGTTGTATGCATTCAACACTCCTACTGGCGCACTCAACTCTTCGTATGTATATAAACTGACTGTGAGGAATCTTGCCACCAACAATACGGTTACTGCAACCACAAATCTTGTTGAAACATCCGCCAATGCTGTCTTCAATATCGTGAGTCCTTCCACTGCCTTGACAAGCGTGAGTTTTGAACCCACTACCTATCAAACCGAATTCGATTACAAATGGAATCCGGCTCCGAGTGGAAGAACCTACCAGCCATCACTCAGATTCTATTACACGGAATATTATGTCAATGGTGATACCGCTCAAAAAAGTACAGGTGAATTCGATCTTCAGACTGTGACGACTACCGACGAAACCGCAACGGAACAGTTGGATATCAAATTCGACAAAATGTCCTTTTACCATTTCATTGCCGACCAAATTCCCGTTGACAATAATGTGGTAAGCAGAAAAGCACGTTACGTGGAGTTCATTGTTTATGCAGGCAACGAACAGCTCAAGGATTATATTGAAATCAATGCGCCCACAACTTCCATTTCACAAGACCATCCACTTTATACGAATATTCAAAATGGTTATGGCGTTTTTGCTGCGCGTTCAAGAACATTGAATCCTACAACAGGAGGAACTTATACTTTCCCGCTCGGACAAACAAGCATCAATGGAAATGCGGCAACCGGTTTCAAGGGACTTGCCAACGGACCCTATACCTGTCAGTTGAATTTCCAGGAAACGGACGGCACTGTTCCGGGCTGTCAGTAATCCCAGCCACAAGACATTTCTTAAACGGCATTCCATTCGGGATGCCGTTTTGTCATATTACAACCCCTGATTTCATTGGGAAAGATCAATTTCTGCCAATATTTACCGGATGGACTCAATGGCATAGCAATTGACATAATGGGGCAGACAAAAACAAATTCTAACAATTATCAATTATGGGCAAAATCATAGGAATCGATTTGGGAACAACCAATTCTTGCGTAGCGGTAATGGAAGGCAACGAACCTGTTGTCATTCCAAACAGCGAAGGACGCAGGACAACTCCATCGATTGTTGCGTTCGTGGAAAACGGCGAGCGTAAAGTAGGTGATCCTGCAAAACGCCAGGCCATCACAAATCCACGCAAAACGATTTATTCGATCAAACGTTTTATGGGACACCTTTTCGAGGAAGTGACGGAAGAAATACGCCGTGTCCCCTATACCGTTGTGAAAGGCGATAACAATACTCCACGCGTTCAGATTGATGACCGCAAATACACTCCACAGGAAATCTCAGCGATGATTCTTCAGAAGATGAAAAAAACAGCTGAGGATTATTTGGGAACTGAAGTGACCGAAGCTGTCATTACCGTTCCCGCTTATTTCAATGATGCACAACGCCAGGCAACAAAAGAAGCCGGTGAAATTGCAGGATTGAAAGTCCGCCGAATCATCAACGAACCGACTGCCGCCGCTCTTGCGTATGGTCTCGACAAGAGAGGACAGGAAATGAAAATCGTTGTCTTCGATTGCGGTGGTGGAACACATGACGTTTCTGTCCTTGAATTGGGAGATGGTGTTTTCGAAGTGAAATCGACAGACGGGGATACTCACCTTGGCGGTGATGACTTTGATCAGAAAATAATCGATTGGTTGGTTGCCGAATTCAAGAATGAAAATGGAAATCTCGATCTCACAAAAGATCCGATGGCCCTTCAACGCTTGAAAGAGGCTGCGGAAAAAGCGAAGATTGAACTTTCAAGTTCCGCATCGACAGAAATAAATCTTCCTTACATCATGCCGGTCGATGGAATTCCAAAACATTTGGTACGCACACTTTCACGCGCGAAATTCGAACAGCTCGTTGATGATTTGATCAAACGCACCATCGAGCCTTGCAAATCCGCTTTGAAAAATTCCGGCTATTCCGTTTCCGACATTTCAGAAGTGATTCTTGTCGGCGGATCGACACGCATTCCTGCAATCGTTGATGCCGTACAGAAATTTTTCGGAAAAGCTCCTTCGAAAGGAGTGAATCCGGATGAAGTGGTTGCTGTTGGCGCCGCAATCCAAGGCGGTGTGTTGACCGGTGAAGTGAAAGACGTGTTGTTGCTTGATGTGACTCCGCTTTCATTGGGTATTGAAACTTACGGTGGCGTTTGCACAAAACTCATCGAGTCCAATACAACCATTCCAACAAAAAAATCGGAAACATTTTCCACCGCTTCCGACAATCAGCCTTCCGTTGAAATCCATATTCTCCAGGGCGAACGTCCAATGGCGAAAGACAATCGCACACTCGGCCGTTTTGTATTGGATGGAATTCCAGCCGCTCCACGTGGAGTGCCGCAAGTGGAAGTGACTTTCGACATTGACGCAAACGGAATTCTCAACGTGAGTGCGAAAGACAAGAATACCGGAAAATCGCAGAACATCCGCATCGAAGCTTCAAGCGGTCTCTCGAAAGACGAGATTGAAAAAATGAAACGCGAAGCCGAAGCGAATGCCGATGCCGATAAAAAAGCAAAAGAGGAAGTTGAAAAAATAAACCAGGCCGACGGATTGATTTTCCAAACGGAAAAACAATTGAAAGAGTTCGGCGACAAACTTCCTGCCGATAAAAAAGCACCGATCGAAGAAGCGCTTGCCGAATTGAAAAAGGCTCACGCAGAGAAAAACATTCCGGCCATTGACGCAGGTCTTGCAAAATTGCAAACCGTAGTTCAGGGAATGTACGAAGCGATGCAAGGTGCAGCCGGCGCTCAAGGTGCCGATGCAAACGCAAATGCAAACGGACAGCAAAACAATTCTTCATCCGGCGACAATGTGCAGGATGTTCCTTTCGAGGAAGTGAAAGACGAGAAGAAATAATTACTGATTATTCAATTACTGATTACTGATTGGATGATGTGAATTAGAGTAAAATAGTTTTAAGGATAAGACGGCCGCTTCTGTGAGAAAGATTTTTTCGAACGGAGGCGGTTGTTTTTTTGATAAGAGTTCGAATTTATGATTACAAAACAAACTGTATTTATTTTAGGTGCGGGGGCTAGTCAACCATTCAATCTCCCTCTTGGAAGAGAATTGCTTATGAAGGTTTCCGATAGCTTGAAGTATATGCCTCAACAGGAGTCATATGTCGCTAATCCAAACCCATATTCAGGCACTCCACGACATCAACTTCGGAATATTGATGATGATAGCTTATCTCGTAACCAATTATTTCAATACTTATTAAACAATGATCAGAAGCGGCAATTTATAGAAGCGTTTCAAAAAAATTTAATAAGATCAGAAATAAATTCTGTTGATGCCTTTCTTGAATTTAGGTCCAATTACACTGAAATAGGGAAAATTGCCATTGCATACAATCTCTTGAAATTAGAATCGGAAAAAAATTTATTCGAAAATACAGATTGGTATAAATATGTATGGAATAAAATGATTACCGAATTTGATCTTATAGCGCAAAATAAAGTTGCGTTCATAACATATAATTATGATAGAACTTTAGAATATTATTTTGTAAAAACAATGTCTGCACTGTATGGTAAATCAGAAATCGAATGTTATACTAAACTGCGGTCAATTCCCATCATTCACTTACATGGAAAACTAGGTGAACTTCCTTATAATGGCCAAACAACTGATATTCCATTTGGTGATCAGCTTACTGATCTAACAAAGCTCCAGACTATTTCAAAGTCAATCAAAATTATTCATGAGGATACTGAAAAAAATGAAGAGTTTCTTTCAGCTCGAGAATTATTGTCAAAAGCTGACAAAGTATGCATGCTTGGATTTGGCTTTCATCAAAAAAATATTGACCGCTTGCAACTTAATAAATTAAAAATCAAGATTCAGGCTTCAGGTTTTGGTTTAGCGGCATCAGATAAAAATACAATAATGAGAAACAATCCTCATATCGTAATCGGTCATCCTGCTTATAAATGCAAGGATTTCCTTGAAAACGAGTTCGAAATCGAATAGACTTTGTTTCATAAATATTGGGGAGTTCAGTTAAGATAATATTTAGCAAAAATTCGACCAGATATCTTATAAAACCTCGATTAACCCATCCTCCCATCAAAAATTAGCAAATCAGCACATCATTAATTTGCACATTAATTTTTCTTTCCTACATTTGTGTAGTCAACTACATAGTTATCTACATAGTCAACTACTGGATTCATGAACATCATCGAAGAAATAGGTCCAC
>CAYMZV010000198.1:0-8165 GCA_964394965.1 uncultured Chryseobacterium sp. | reverse complement strand
TTTTATTCCGAGCGGAAATATTGGAGGATGATGCAAAAAGTGCAAGAGGGAAAAATGGAATTGCCCGAAGACGCGAATGGGTTTTCGGAAGTGTTTATCGGTCACACGCAAACGATCAAGGATTACGATCATGAATTGCCTGTGAACATCCATCACCTGTGGAATGTCGATCAGGGTTGCAAATCATTGGGAAGATTGACGTTGATGGATGTACAATCGAAAGAATACGTTCAGTCGGATCCGGTTTTTACCTTGTATCCGGATTTTACAGGTTGAAAAGGAAAGGCTTTCCAATCTGCCCCGTCCCGAAGTTTGGGGAGCAGCGAACTCCGTCGAGCGGATAGTCCGAAGGACTCCTTCGGAGCGGAAAAAGTGACTGTAGAAAATGGTGTGTTGTGCTCCAATACAACTCAAAGTTTCATCCGGATCATCGCTTCCAGCTCCGTTTTCGTGTTCCTGTCGATCTCATTCAATGTGCCGGCACTGATGACATTCTGGTTGTTGTAATAGGTTTGCGAGATGCGGAAAAACAATTCCAGTTTTTTTGAAATGTCATAGTTGAGCAAAAGGTAGGCACGCGATCCCTTGTAATAATAGGCTGGAACCAGGAATGTATTCGGCAATTCATCTTCAAAAGCATAGATCGCTGAATTGTAAGAATCGGTTTGGAACAACGCATAACGTGCTGAAAAAGAAAGTTTGCTTCCCAATCTGTGGTAAACGATTTCCTGCCAGATGACAAAACCCTTTTCCGGACTTGCATTTGACTTGTGGTACTGCGAATATTCAATTCGATTACGCAAGCTGATGGATTTACCGACAGGATACTGTATGTTGAAACGGTAATTGTCCTGCGTCAATGGAATGATATAATCGAGCGGCGCATAACTGTCACCCGCATTGATGAATTTGTCGCGGTGACGGTAACGGAAATACATGTTTGTTTTTTTATCGGGAGTGAAATTCAATTGCGCCAATAAATCGGTTCCGCGTGATGGTGCATTGACCTGATAACGCAGCCAAGGATAAAAGGCATTGTCATAATAAGAGCTGAATGAAATACGAGGGAGCAATTGCGCCATCATGCCGAAATAAATTCCACGTTCATTCGCAACGGTTGTTCCCTGTGAAAAAACATTCGCATAAATATTCTGGAAATCGCGCCCGAGCATGCGCGTGTGAACAGTGAACGCAAGACGGGGATCGAGACTGATGAGCACGCCATTGATGAAAGCGACTCCACCATTTCCACTCATCGCTTCCTCACCGAAAAAATGAAAGTTGTGCAAGCTCCAATCGTAATCGGCACCCACCACATTGTTCCGTTGCGCCGAAAATTCAAATTGATTGTAGAGTGAAAGATTGCGGTTCAACGGCGCATCATATTGACTGTGCATTCCCGTCACTCCGATTTCCAAACGTTTTGCACGGTAAGTGACATTTCCACCATAAATCAATTCGGTGAGTGAATGACGGTCGGCCATTTCTGCCGGAGTGGTATGCAATCCTGTCGTTTCCAAACTGCTCACTTCAAGAATGTCAATGTTTTTTCCGCCGGTTGTATCGGACACTGCAACATTGGCATCGCGTTTTTTGTCGGAGAAAAAAGCGGTCGTTTCAATTTTCCCAAATTTCAAGGTGGTAGCCGCACCGCGCAAGAATTTATTTTCATCAACAGAAGTGTACGGACGAATTCCCTGCGCATTTTTTTTGTCATTCAAAACCATCGATGTCATTCCGAAAGCGTAACCGGTCCAAGCGGTGAGACCCTGACCGAAACTCACTTGGTAATCGCCCAAGGCTGCGGTTTTCACAATGCCGATATTCCTCACGCACAAATGCGCGGAATAAAAATCAAATCCCCTTTTCTGGGTGCCCCTGAAAAATTGTTCGCCCGCATCCTTGTCCATTGTTATTCCCGCACTCACATAATTTCCATAAGTGAAATTGTAACGCGCATACAGATGATCCGGATTTCCGAGATATCGTGCGTTCGGATTTGCTGCAAGGGCAGCGCTGTCGATGGGAGAAAATCCTTTTTGCTGTTCAACAATGCGTTGGTCACGCACTGCAATTTCAGATTTCCCATTCTTCATCATTTCATGGAAATTGAAATGGCCTCCATCCGCCATGTCGGAGACGCGCACATAAGGAAGGATTTTATAAATCGTCGCAAGGTCGAATCCGTCGATGGTTTGCAATTCATAAATGCTCATCAAGGGTCCGAACTGATCGCGGTGTGCAAGCAAATTGTCAATCTGGATTTCCGAAAGGATCATCATGTCTTCCAATTCCTCGCGCGTGGCTGTATTCAAATTGAGCGGATGGCTTTGGTAATATTTCAGGTTTTCAACCAGCGTCGTGAGGTCGACATTTTCACTTCCCAGATTTTCGGAAAGGTCTTCGATCTGTTGTTGAAGTGGATTGTCGTCGGGAATGGTATCGGTGGAAACTTGTGCGGAAATTTTATCCGTGATGAAAAACACAAACAAAAAAATGAGCGCGAAAGAAAAAAGATGTCTCATTAAAATCCGTATTGCAATCCAACGGAAGGTGAAAATCCGAGTACGGAATGAAAAGTGGAACCGATATCGAGTCGTAATTTTTTCATGATGATGCCGCAACCGAATGCCATCAATCCCGGTTGTGATGCAATTCCTGCCCGCAAATAAAAACAATCAATCGGGCGGTATTCCATCCCGCCACGCAGAACCGGTTTGAAATCGACATCCTTTTCCGCTTCGAGAGAAACAAAAACGCGATCGGAAAAACGATAGAGTGCACCGAGTTTCATGATGATGGGAAGCCGTTCGGGAAGACTGCCGCTGAGTTTGCTTCTTGTGGGATTGTAAACGTGAAAGCCGATAGTGAGATTTTTTACCGGCATGGCCATCAAACCGATTTCGCCGCAGAAAGTGGAAGCGGATCCGTAATTCTCGGCAATATGCGTGTTGAAATAATCCAACTGAACCGACATGGCGAATTTTGCGCCCAAAGCTTTTGCAAAACCGATACCCGCTTTATTTTCACTGTACAGATTGAATCCGAAAGAGGAAATGTCAAGATCGAATACACCCTGTTTGGTGGGCATGGCGGCGGCGAATCCTTTCATGCCGAGATCGTTCACAAGGAATCGCGATTCATAAAACGCGCCAGCCTGAAAATCTTTTATGAATGCAAGTCCCGCCTGATTGTTCTGTGCATCCCAGAGATCGCCGGAAAGTGCTGTTCCGCAACCGGCCATTCCCATCGAACGCGCACCCAAGGGAGAATTGTCACCGGCATGCGCGAGTGAAATCGTGAAGACAAAAAAGGAAATTAAAAAGGATTTCATGAGGGGTAAAAATAGGAGGGAAAGGCGGGATAAGCAAGAGGTGTTTGTAAGTCTTTTCATCATTAAGGATGATATAAAAATAACGTAAATCAACCTGACGGCACTTGACAGCATGCAAGACGATTTCAAAAAGGCATTTGAGGATTACAAGCTGATGATCCTTTACCGCGACAGTCTTCTCAATGAGCAGAACACAAAAAAAACGGTGCAGACGCAAATGCAATATGAATTCGATAAAAAGGAATCCGCCACCAAAGCGGATCAGGATAAGAAAAATGCGGTTGCGCAGTCGGATGCACGACGGAAAAATATTGTGTTGGTGTTTGTCATTTGCAGTTTGGTGTTGTTGGTTCTATTTTTGATTTTCCTTTTCAATCGTTTCCTTGTCATTCAAAAACAAAAAACCGTGATCGAAAAACAGAAAGCGGTCGTGGAAGAAAAGCAGAAAGAGATTCTGGACTCCATCCGCTATGCAAAGAAGATTCAGCAATCGCTTTTGCCGACCGAAAAATTTATTGACAAAAATTTGACTCGGTTAAATAAAAACACCTAATTTAATCCCATGGAAACAACGCAGGAAACCAAAAACTTCTTCATCCTTTACAAGCCGAAAGACATTGTAAGCGGCGATTTTTATTACGCACTTACCCATAAGCCATTGGGAAGCCCCAATGAAATATTTTATATCTGTACGGCGGATTGTACCGGTCACGGTGTTCCTGGTGCATTGATGAGCATGGTGGGGATTTCACATCTCAATGAATCCATCATCGAGAAAAACATCATTCACCCGAATGATATTCTCGATAATACCCGCAATGGAATCATCACCTCACTCAATCCCGAAGGCAGTGAGGAGGAGAGCAAGGATGGAATGGATTGTGTGTTGTGCGCATACGATTTTGCAAATATGAAATTGGAATTTGCCGCTGCCAACAATCCGCTTTGGCACATGCGCAATGGAAAACTCACGGAATACAAGGCCGATAAAATGCCGGTGGGAAAAGAGAGCGACAATCTTGTTCCGTTTTCGCTGCAAACGATTCAACTCGAAAAAGGCGACATCATTTACACATTCACGGATGGATATGCCGATCAATTCGGCGGACCGAAAGGGAAGAAGTTCAAGTACAAGCAACTCGAGGAAAAACTGATCGAGAATTGGGACAAGCCATTGGAAGAACAGAAAAGAATCCTTGATGTCGCCATTGAAAACTGGAGAGGAAACCTTGAACAGATTGATGACATCCTGGTAATTGCCGTCAAGATCTGATTTTACAATTTACATTTCCACATTATCCTATTCGTAAGTTGGGATGACACTATTGTAAGGCGCAAGTACATTTTTTTAACTTAGCCTTATGGCCATTCTACTCGAAGTTGCGATTTCTCTCGCATTCATTTACCTCATCTTTTCCATTATCGTTTCCGGCTGTTGTGAATTGTGGCAATTGTTTACACACAAGCGGGGGAGTTTCCTTTACAAGGCACTCGATGATGTTTTCAACGATCGGCTGAACAAGGATTTCACATTTCAATTGTTGTCGCATCCGCTCATTGACAGATTGCGGGAGTCGGATACAAAATATCCAAGCTACATCGGTGCCGCGACATTTGCCGATGCGCTGATTGATGTGATCCGTTGCGATCATCTGAAACCCGAAATCATTTTTGACCATGTTGTGAAAAAATACAACGTGAAATTCCCGTCGCTTACGCCTCCCGTGCACAATAACGGTGAAGTGATTTTGGAGCAGTTTCTCGAAGGCACCGATAAATTGAATGAGAGCGATCTCAAGCAATTGCTGCGCACAATGGCATTCGGTGCAAACAATTATGACGGACTGAAGAAGAACATTTCGGATTGGTACAATCGGTACATGAATGCCACCACCTCTTGGTATAAAAAATACATCACAAGAACACTCCTGATTTTTTCAACCATTGTGACGATTTCGTTCAACATCGATTCGGTGCATTTGGCGCAGGCGATTTTTTCCGACAAAAATCTGCGTGAACATATTGTCGCGAATGCGGATTTGTACGTGAGGAAAAAATAGAAAGAGGATTCCATCCAGAATGTGATCCAACAGAATGCACCTGTTTCCGATTCCACTTTCAAATCACTGGTGAAGAAGCACAGCGATGAAGTGAAAAGTGCTTACAAGGAAGCGGGACTGTTGGATCTTCCCATCGGTTGGCCGAAATCCAAAGAACAGAATTGGATACTCATGATTCTCGGATGGATGATTACCATTGCTGCTCTCGGTTACGGTGCAGACAATTGGTTCAACCTGCTTGTCAAATTTTTCAACGTAAGGACATCCATCAAGCCGAAGGAATAGCGTACGAATTACGAAAAAACGAAATTCAACCATCAATCGCCAATGAAATACTTCAACGCACATACACATATTTTCACCGCACAATTTGTTCCGAACAATGTGGTGGGAATCCCGATCATGAATATGTTGGCGCGTTTTCCGATCAGCCGGAGAATCGTAAACCTGACACGGTATTTTTTCGGTGGGAAAATGAACGGCAAACTGCAACGTATTGTGAAATTTGCAGAAATTGGTTTGGGAAAAAGCCAGGAAGTCATTTTCAACGAGCTGCAGGATTATTATCAGGGCTGGGGCGACATGCGTTTTGTGGTGTTGATGATGGATATGGAACAGATGGGTGCTGGAATTCCATTGAGCAACTACCAAACCCAACTCGATGAAATTATCCGCTTGCGTTCGAAAGGGAATTATGCGGATGTGCTCCTCCCTTTCATTGCGATCGATCCGCGCCGGCCTGAATTTTCCAATGGACAGATTTTACTGGATTGGGTGAAAGGGTATTTCGACAAATATGGTTTTGTCGGAATCAAAATGTATCCTGCTTTGGGATATTATCCTTTCGATGAAAAGCTGGATGAGTTGTATGCATGGGCGGAAAAAACAAAAATCCCCATCATGTATCATTGCATCGAAGGCGTGATTCATTACCGCGGACCGTTGAATGGATTTCCGCCTCCGCGATTTTCAAGCAAGTTTCACAACCTGAATGAAACCGATCCGCAAAAATACCAGCGGAATTTCACGGAGCCGGATAATTACCATCACGTGCTGAAAATGTTTCCGAAACTGAAAATCTGTCTCGGACATTACGGTGGCGATGACGAGATGATGAAAGCGAGTCCGAATTGGTATACGCGTGTGCGCGAGTTGGTTTGCAAACATGAATATGTGTACACCGATGTTTCCTTCACGCTGAACAACACGGCGATTTTTCAATTGCTGCACAACGACATCAACGATCCGAACAGCAAGGATCTCGGCGACAGGATTCTATTCGGCACAGATTTTTTTGTTGTGGAGAAAAACAAGGATGAAGCGGAATTGCGTGACGAGTTGAGGGATTTTCTCATGAATGCCGATCAGGCGAAAGGGATAAGCATTTCCTCATTTGACAGAATCGCCTCTGAAAATCCTTCGGAATTCTTGACGAGTTGGTATTACACGGCTTGATTTTTTTTGAAATCATTCCCGCAACCAACGGAGCATGTGCGGAAAAGCGGGGACACCAAGAAGTTTCGCTTTTTGTTTGTCGGCGGTAAATCCCATCCATTCGAGCAAAGGCAATCCGATATAATTTTCCGATTCAAAACTTTCAATCAGCCATTTCGAATCGCCCTTGTAACCTTCCTCGTGAAAAACCAATTCTTCCGGCAACCCAATCGCTTTTATTGCAGCATACGACCATAAAATTGCGACGATTTCATTTCCATCTCCGGTTACATCGCTCAACGTGTCGCGTTCCGCAGAAGGCACAACGGCAATGTGACCCGCCTCATGCAAAAGGTCGCCGGGATAAAGTAATTTTTCCCTGTCAATCAGCAACACTCCATTTTCAATGAGCAAACCAGGAACAAAAGTTTTTGTCTCTATTTTTTGAAACCGCGTTTTTATTCCGATGCCATTCAGGAAAGTCAGGATAGCCGGCACATGTTCGATTCCATTTACAGTGGATGAAACTGGTGTTGGAGAATCCACGTTGAGTTATTTTAAGTGCTTGTGCAATTTGGAAATGATTTCCGCGGAAACGGAATTGGAATAAACGCCATACGCATTGACAAGAATTCCCTTGAGTTGGTGATGTGTGGATGAAATGGCATACACCACATTTTCATCGCCAGGATCGGTTTCCCCTTCGAAGCGATGCACCTCATCGATTTCGAATTCATCCGCTTTGAGACGATTGTTTTTCTGTTTGCACTCGAGACAATCATCAGCGAGATTGAAATCATGGACATAACCTCTCCGTTGAAGATCGGTGATTGCCTCTGACATGGTTTCGTAGTTTTTCATGAGTTGTTTTGGATTAAAAATGCTTTTCAATATAATCTTTCGCTTCCTGTTGTGTCAATACAGCAAAGTTTTTGTAACGGCCATGCACATCAATGATTTCATCGATTGCATCGAGAACCAATTCCCGATTCTCCCATTTTTTCAAATCAGTAATCACGGTTTCCAGACAACCTTTTTTGTAGGCGATTTGTCCGAGTACATGCACCAGCGTATTGCGCACACGCGAAGTTGTATCATATTGCAACTTTTTCAAAAGCGGAAGAATGTCTTCAGGATGCGTGCGCCCGCGGAGTTCAATGCCATGGCAAATTTCACGGCGGATTTCCCTGTCAGGATGATTGAGATATTTTTTCGCAAAGGCAAGAACGGGTTTCGGATTTTTCTCTCCCGCTTTTTTCATTGAACCGATGACGGCATTGCGGACGGAATGATGTTCGTCGAACAAACCCTTTTCCATCAGGTGGATGATCGCTTTC
>CAYMZV010000197.1:0-8178 GCA_964394965.1 uncultured Chryseobacterium sp. | reverse complement strand
TACCCGACTTTCTCCAATGAGATCATAAAAAAATACCTCTTTGCCATTTCACTTGCCAAGATCATTGACACTTTTCATTTAACCGAAATCACTGCCATCCATTACGATTTTGATGATGCGGGCCTCCGTCTTTTTGGAACCGCCCTCGATTCCCGCTTCAAGGGAATAAATCTTGTTTCACTCAACGAAAAGAAAAACAAAGCAGGAATCCAACGGGCAAAAAATACAATCAAGAACCTGTTTTTTTATACTCCCTATTTTATCTCGAGAAAAATAATTCCCATTTCTTCCAAAAAAAACCTTCGCGGCAAAAGACATATCCTTCTCACCATTTACAATGTGGAACATCATTTTCAAGTGCTCCAGACATTCCGTGAATTGGTTGCCAAAGCGAAAGATGTTCACTTGTCAATCGTCATCTTCGAGATAAATTCCAATCAAAACAAAAAGCCGGATTGGTTGCGTTTTCAAAACGAGAACACAACCATTTATTTTTTCGAGGAATTCAGGAAACCGGTTTTCACAATCGGAAGCAGGAAATTCTACAATCAGGTTGCCGATATCAGTCCGGATTACAAAGCCGTGAAGTCGGAAGCGGGAATGGAATCCATGGAAATAAAATACCAATGGATGGACAATGTTTTCAGGAAGCTGCAACCCGATGTCTGTTTCCATTTAACCACACACGAACTCGGCAGGGTCATGGCGAATGTTGCCTCATACCATAAGATTCCGAGTTTGCAGGTTGACTACGCCTTGTTTTCCGACCGTTACACATTGGAATCGCACATCCGTTTTACGGCAAGGGCGGTCATCAATGAACCGATGGTTGAAGTATGGAAAAAAAGAAAAGATCCCACACCCGATCATTTCCCAATCGGTTTTTGCAAACTTGACAATCTGAAAAAACCGACCAATAGAAATGAGTTCGACAAAAAAAACAGGTTGAGTGAATTTCAAAAAACAATTTTCTTCGCGAGCACGTGGAGTGATGCGGGAGAGGTTTATGACATTGAAAAAACGCAAATCATTTCCCATCTCTCGGAAATGTGCCACCGAAAAAACCTGAACCTGATCATCAAGAAACATCCGCTGGAAAAAGACACGATTGCACGGGACATCATCGAAAAAAACAATTTCCCTTTCCAGAAAATATTTGAACATGGCGAGTTGGATATCAATGATGCCATCTGCTATTCGGATTTGGTAACCAATCAAATGTCCAGCATTGTCCTTGAATCGCTTTATTTCCTCAAGCCATTCTGTTATTTGACATCCAGTCAACTCCACAGTCCAACGGAAAGTTCTGTCTTCAGCGACGAGAAATTCGCACCGACCATTCAGATCGACAAGTTTGACGACTTCCTTTCCACGCTACTGGATCCAAACCAAACAAACCAGCTCATACAATTGATGAAGGAAAAACAGGAACGTTATTTATTCAAGACCGACGGCAAGGCTTCTTCCCGGCTTTTCGATTTGCTGATGAAGCTGAAATACCATTGACGAATTGCCACAGACACAAGGACTCTGATTGACGGGGACTTTACATCTTGATACATGACTTTCGCATCCGATAGTGGGTCAGTTTCAATTTTATTAAATATGGACGATTATTATTTCATAAACGAATCCATTCATCCTTAATCCGCGCAATTCGCGTAATCTGCGGCACTTATATATAGCCGCGGATTACGCGAATTGCGCGGATCTTTAAAAGGATTGTCAACAGGAAATATTAATCTGAAAATTGAAACTGACCCACCAACCTCTCATCCGCTTTTCCACGCAGCCTGAAATAATCCGTAAATTGTAATTCTCTTTTCAAAAGAAGCTGCGCAAGATGTTAAGTTTGATCATTCCCTCTTATAACGAAAAGGAAAAACTTGTTGAAACAATTTACAGTTTCATTGACCAGACAGAGTTGATCTCCGAATTGATTGTGGTGATTGACAATGATCAGGATACGAGTACTGAATCGGATTTGAAAAAAACTTTCGGCAGTCGGATCAACCTGAAAGTGCATACACAGAAAAATTCGGGAAGGGCTGTTGCCAGGAACAAAGGGGCGGAATTGGCGAGCGGTGATTTGCTGTTGTTCCTCGACAATGACATGCTTTGTGAAAAAGATTGCATTGCAAAGCACATTGATTTCCATAAAAAAAACAAGGATTGCATTTTAACAGGAAACGGTTTCCGGAATCCAGCCGCTGCAAAAAAGGATTTTGACCATTACCTCATTGCACTGGAAAAAAAAGCAATTCAAAAAATGAAATCGGGTATCTGGATTTCTTTCCATGATTTTTCCATGACGGCCTGCAATTTGTCAATGCCCAAACAGGTATTTGATTCCTTGGGAGGATTCGATACCCATCTCAAGGACAGTGAGGATCTTGATTTCGGCATTCGCGCGCTCAACAAAAAAATTCCCATCTTTTACGATCGGGAAGTCATCGCCTGGCACAATGATTTTGAAGGTATCCTGAAATTCATTTCCAGACACAACCAATATACCGAAGGAAAAAAAACGTTGTTGCAATTGCATCCCGAATATGAAAAATTCATGCCGCATTTGTCAACGCAAAAAAACGGGATGTTGAAAATCACCTTGCTCCGGATTTTAAAAAGGACAATTTGTCCATTGGCAATTCATGGGGGCGCATTTTTTTCCATGCTTCCGAAACGAACAAGATTTTTCCTTTACCGACTGACCATTTCCGCACACTCTACAATCAATGCCTGAAAAACCGCTGCATATACTCTGGACGTTGGCGAATAATTCAACCGCTCCTTATTTCACGTGGTTCGCAGAACGGTCGCGGCAGGAAAATTCCATTCGACTTTCTTTTCTCGCCTTGTATCACACACATCCCGCAATGGTTGACGAGATGAATGCTCTCGGTTGTGATGCATACTGGTTGCCGTTTGATCACCTCACCAGAAAAACCTCGATGCTGAAAGTTTTACGTCCATTGATACGACTTTTAAAAAAAATAAATCCCGACATCATCCATTCCCATTTGTTCGACGACGCATTGCCTGTTCTTCTCGCAGCCAGGATTGCCGGAATCAAGGTCAGGGTGATTACGAAAGGCGACACGGCTTTCCATTGGTATTTTGCAAGAAAGGGTGTCAAGTTCGACCGTTTCAACAACCGGAATGCCACTCACATTGTTGCCTTGTCTGAAGAGAGCAAGGATTTCATTCTGAAAAACGAAAAGGCGGATCCGAAAAAACTGAACCTGATCCACCATGGAATTCCCGTTGAGGAAATCACCCATCAGGATGGAAAAATAAAATCGGAATTGAGAACAAGATTCGGAATCGGGGAAAATAAAATCGTGATCGGAACCATTTCCAGATTCATTGAATGGAAGGGCTACAAAAAAATCATTGATGCCGCTGAAATCCTCGTGAAGGAAAATCCTGATTTGCTTTTTCTTTTTACAGGAAATGGCGGCCAGAAAGATGAAATTGCAAATTTGATCAAGGAGAAAAATCTGGAGCAAGCCATTGCATTGACCGGTTGGATTGGAAGAAATGAAATGCCTTCCTATTACGGCATCATGGATATTTATTTGCACGCTGCACAATTCGAACCTTTCGGTCTTGTCATTCCGGAAGCCATGTTCAATGCGGTTCCTGTTGTTTCCACTGCCACCGGCGCCGCCAAAGATGCCATTCGAACGGGTGAAAACGGTTTTCTTGTTTCTTCGGCAAGCGGTGAGGCAATCGTGGAGGGAATCCGTTTTGTCCTGAAAAATGACCGGAAAAAAATCGGTGAACGGGGACGGCAGACCGCAAATGAAATGTTTACTTTGGAGATCATGTGGAAAAATCATTTGGCACTTTACAGGAAAGCCGTAAGTGGAAAATCATAATCAATTATTTTCTCCGTCGATGGAATCATTGGTTTCAATAATTGTACCGGCTTACAACGCCTCAAAATATATCGCTGCGGCAATTCGTTCGGTGCAAGGACAGACCTATCTCCATTGGGAAATGATCATCGTGAATGATGGCTCAACCGATGAAACGTCAAGCATTGTAACCTCATTCCTTTCCGACAAAAGAATTTCAATTTACACCCAATCCAATTCTGGCGTTTGCAAAGCGAGAAATGTGGGAATGTCAAAAGCCACAGGCGAATTCATTTCGCTCTTGGATGCGGATGATGAATTTTTGCCGGACAATCTCGAAAAAAAAATATCCGCACTGAAAAAAAATCCCGACGCCGATTGGACATACAGCAATCTTTGCCTCATCGATGAAAATTCAAAAGTCATAAAGGAATCCACCAATGGCAGGGGCGACAATGTGCTTGAGAACATTTTACTTTGGAACGGTGAAGTTGTTCCGGGTCCTTGCAGCAATATTGTTTTCAGGAAAAAGACAATCGAAAGTGGATTAAGTTTCGATTCGGAATTTTCGACTGCGGCCGATCAGGATTTTTGTTTGCAACTTTCCGGAAAACACAAAAGCATTTTTCTTCCGGAAGTTCTTGCCGCCTATCGTTTTTTGGAAAACAGCATGAGCAGGAATATAGCCGTCATGGAAAAGGATCACATCGCGGTTTATAAAAAAGCCGAAAGGAATAAACTGTTCCGATCGAATTCATTCAGGAGAAAATGTTTTTCCAATTTGTACCTGATCCTTGCAGGAAGCTGGTGGGTCAATGGGAAAAACAAGAAAAGGGCGATCCTGTTCCTGTGGAAAAGCATACTCAGCAGACCGGCAATTATTTTCAGGTTATTTAAAAAGGCTTTTTGAAAATGAAAAAAAATATTCTGGTCATCACCTATTGGAGTCTTGCCGATCCGCTCATTCAAACCTATACACTTCCCTACTTGCGCATCATCCGCGATGTCCTGCCGGAAGGAAGCAACTTGTTTTTGGTCACTCTGGAAAAGGAAAATTCCAGCCCGAAAGAAAAGCAGATTGAACCGAACATTTTCCAGGTTTCATTTGCGTCCATTCCTTTCGGATTAAAAGCGGCATTGGAATGGAGAAAAAACATTTCATTCCTGAAAAGATTCTCGAAGGAAAACAAGATCGAATTCATCCATACCTGGTGTTCGCCCGGTGGTGCAATCGGTTACCTGCTCTCGAAAAAAACAGGCATTCCACTCATACTCGACAGTTACGAACCCCATGCCGAACCGATGGTGGAAACCGGAACGTGGAAAAAGGGTGGCATTGCGTTTCGTGTTTTGTTCCGGCTTGAAAAGAAACAAACGCATCATGCAAAATATATTATCGGTGTTGTGAAAGGAATGAAGGAATATGCAAGAGTGAAATATGGTTTTACCGGCTCTCCCTTTTTCACGAAACCCGCATGCGTCAATCTCGATCAATTCAATCTGTCGCATCGCAAGAACAGTGTCTTGATGGAAAAATTCGATTTGAATGGGAAAATTGTTTGTGTTTACGTTGGGAAATTCGGTGGACTTTATTTGCGCGACGAGGTGTTTTCCTTTTTCAGGAAAGCGTATGACCGGTGGGGGAATAAATTCTGCGCCTTGCTATTGACTGCGACTCCTGTCGATGAAATTCACGCGATGTGTGACAAGGCCGGATTTCCGAAGGAGAATATCCGTGTCGCTTTTGTTTCGCATTCCGAAATCCAGGATTACATTGGACTCGCCGACTTTGCCTTCTCCGCTTTCAAACCCGTTCCAAGCAGAAAATATTGTACACCGATAAAAGATGGGGAATATTGGGCAATGGGTTTACCCGTTGTCATTCCCGAAGGGATTTCGGATGACAGCGAAATTATCCGCAGTTCACAAACAGGAGTTGTCCTGAAAGATTTATCGGAAATGGAAATGGAAGCTGCTGTAAAAACAATGGACCGGTTGTTGAACGAAAATTTAACGGAAAAAATCTACGGACTCGCTGCAATACATCGTAATTTTAAAATCGCAAAAGAGGTTTACAGTAAAATTTATTCATCATGAGCGAACAGACAATCCTGATTACCGGTGGCGCCGGCTATATCGGCTCACATACCATCATCGCCCTGAGTGAAATGACAAATTCAAGAATTGTCTCTGTCGATAATTATTCCAATTCATCCGCTGAAACGTACAACCGCATCAAATCGATTCTGGGAAAAGACATTGAACATGTGGAAGCCGATCTTTCGGATAAAAACCAGGTGGAAAAAGTATTCGGGAAATTCAAAGGCATTACCGGCATCATTCATTTTGCCGCTCATAAATCCGTTCCGGAATCCGTGGAAAATCCTTTGGAATATTACCGCAACAATCTTTTTTCCCTCATCAATATTTTATCGTGTGCAAAAGAATTTTCCGTGCCGCATTTTATTTTTTCCTCCTCCTGTTCCATTTATGGCAATATCAGTCAGCTTCCAGTAAATGAAAATACGCCTCCTTCAAAACCGGAATCACCTTATGCATCGACAAAAATCATCGGGGAGGAAATCGTAAGGGAATCCGCATTGGCGAGTGATTCATTGAAAACGATTTCGCTTCGCTATTTCAATCCGGTCGGCGCACATCCTTCCGCACAGTTGGGCGAATTGCCGTTGAACAAACCGAATAATCTTGTTCCGGTCATCACACAAACCGCGATCGGAATCAAAAAGGAGTTTACCGTTTTTGGAAATGATTATGGCACCCGCGACGGCACTTGCATCCGCGATTATGTTCATGTGTGTGACATTGCACGTGCTCATGTATTGGCCTTGCGTGCGTTGGAAGAAAAAAAGATAACGCAGAAAAACGAAACATTGAATCTTGGAACGGGAAAAGGCGTTACCGTATTGGAAGCCATCCATTCGTTTGAAAAAGTGAGTGGTGTAAAACCCTCGTATAAAATCGGACCGCGCCGTGCGGGTGATGTGGAAGCGATTTATTCCGATTGTTCCAAAGTGAAAAAAATATTGGGATGGCAACCTGAATTTTCACTCGACGACATGATGGACAGTGCGTGGAAGTGGGAATTGCATCTTGCCGGAAAATGATTTTTTTTCTTCCGTCTGAATTGCCGTGACGGAAAAAAAATCACTTCGCCAAGGATTTGTTTCTTGCAATTTCCTTCCTGTTTTTGGGATCCAGAAAATAATTCAGCACGAGAAGCGAGCATACGAATGCCGGAAGAAATGCGATCTTGAATCGTACGAGTGCACCGAAATTCGACGTTGACAAACCCACCAACACGGAAAAAACCAAGGCATAGGAAACAAGAAAAACCAGAAGCGGATTGTCGATCAGTACACGGATGAATTTTCCGGGATCACGAATGAATCGCCACAGGAGAAGAAGTGTCAACCAGAGATATATCGAATTCTCTATTCCCGAAACAATCATCACCGGATTCCGCGCCTCCCATAAAAAAGGTTGAAACAATCCGACACGCATCGCAATCGGCGCCTTTGCAAGGACACCTGCGGGAGTTGGATCAAAATCCCCAATGTCGAATGAACTGCCATGATAATATTCCTGTTTCAGATCCTTTTGCGTAATGGAAGCCGTATTCAGCATTTTTTCAACGGAGAATTTCCCGAGACTGTTTCCAAACAGGGAAAGGATATAATAACCGATCACGAATGAAAAAATAAAAATCATCGGTACTGCAATGAAACGGAAAAGCACCGATTTGATTTTTGAAATCGGCGAATAAAAAATCCACACAATCGCACCCGGTAAAAGCGAAATCAGGATATAGGGTTTGATGGCCAGCAGAACATACAGTGACAAAGCAAGGATCACTCCGTTTTTCAATCTGCTTTTTTTCGAAAGCCGCAACCCTTCCAATGCCACGATATACCAGCACACGGCGGAAAAAGTGAATGTGTCTTTCAATATTCCGGATCCCCAGAAAAGAACGGAAGGAATGAATAATGCACCGAATGCAATTCTCTTTTCCTGACCGGGGTAATAACGGCAAAGCATCAGGAAAAATTTCCATGCGCCGAAAAAGGAGAGAAAAGAAAGAACGACCGTTGCCACCAGGTAACTCTTGAAGGAAATGAAAAGGATCGGCACAAGAAGTTTTGCCACAAACAATGTTTGTGTATCGTAATACATGCTTGACCAAGGGCAACCCGTTGACTGATCGAAGAAAGAATAATTTTCAAGTGTGGGAGAGGAATGCATGATGGTCCACAACTCACCCGGATTTTTCATCCCAAGATTGACCATGGCCCTGGAAGTT
>CAYMZV010000196.1:0-8180 GCA_964394965.1 uncultured Chryseobacterium sp. | reverse complement strand
GCTCACACCTTTGCTGATTCCCTCGTATTCATACAACGCATCCGAACAGGCTTCCACCAAATCCTCCAATGTCCATTTCCGGAAATGGTTTTGCAGACAATTGTCAATCGTCTTGTAACGCACCAACGCAAGTTTATTGATCGGCATTTCCCTTTTTTTGCTTTCCCGAATTTAAGAATTCCGTTTTACTGCGCAATCTATTTGCGCACTTGAAGGGAAAATGTCCATGACGGGAAATATTTGCAATTGATTTCCAATCATTTGATGGAAAACCGAAAAATATTTTCTACTGCGCAGCTCGATTGCGTACTTGGAGAAAACCTTTGCCGTATCAAAATTGAAAAACAAAAATCAAAAGTGAAAATCAAACAATGAATTGGAAAATTGAAAAACTGAAACAGGGAGAAACATTTGTTACAAAAGAAAAAGGAAATTCCATGATTCCGTTGATCTACAGTAATCAGCCGCACATCCTCGCACCGAAAACCTGGGAGGATTGCAAACCCGGCGATATTGTATTTTGCAAAGTGAATGGCAGAATGTTCACGCACCTCGTGAAGGCGCGCGATGAGCAACGCGGATTGCAAATCGGAAACAACAAAGGCCACATCAATGGCTGGACGAAACAGGTTTTCGGAATCGTAATTGAAGTGTTGCCGATGAAATGAAAGTGAAATTGTTCTTTGAAAAAAAATAAAACTTTACCCAAATCCAATTTCCATACTTTACCCCAACCTCTTTTCCACCCCGGCCTCATCACCTTCACCTCCGGTCAAGGACAAGAAGCCAGGGTAGTGAGGAGGTGAAGGTTGAGATTAAATAAAACACTTTACCCAAATCCAATTTCCATACTTTACCGCAACCTCTTTTCCACCCCGGCCTCATCACCTTCACCTTGGGTCAAGGACAAGAAGCCAGGGTAGTGAGGAGGTGAAGGCTGAGGTTAAATAAAACAAAAAAATAAAATGAGTTACATAGCCGTAGATGTGGAAGCGGATGGCCCGATTCCAAATAAATATTCAATGGTTTGCTTCGGTGCAGTTGTTGTCGAGCCGAGCTTGTCGAAAACCTTTTACGGAAAAACAAAACCGATTTCATCGGAGTGGATTCCCGAAGCGTTGAACGTCAGCGGATTTTCACGTGCTCAACATGAAACGTTCGATGAACCGGAAATGGTGATGAAACAATTTGCACAATGGCTCAAGGAAACGTCCGACGGCAAAGCGATTTTCATCAGCGACAATCCGGCTTTCGATTGGCAATGGATCAATTATTATTTCCATTTCTATCTCGGGAAAAACCCATTCGGCTTTTCCGCACGCCGCATCGGCGATTTGTATTGCGGAATGAAAATGGATGCGGGATTGAACAGCGAATGGAAAAGATTATTGCGCAAGACTTCACACGATCACAACCCGGTGAATGATGCGATGGGAAATGCGGAAGCGCTTTTGTCAATGAAAAAAATGGGATTGAAATTCCCGTCGAAATAAATATGCCACGAAGACACAGAGAAAAAAAACAATCATGAACAAATTGAACATCACCGGAAACGATCTCCGGAAAATCGGTTACAAGCAGGGAAAAGCGGTTGGCATTGCCATTCGTCTCATCGAAAAACAATTGCGCAGGAATTCGCGCGAGGAAGTGATGACGATGCTGGCCAATGTTTTGTCATCACCAACTGATTTTCTCGAAGATGCGATTTTCGCCGGACTGGCGGATGCGCTGATTGAAAAACCGAAAGTGGATGCGGATGGTCCGACAATTCCATTGCGCGAAGAAGCGGGAATGTATCCCATTTTCGGTGAGGAAAATATCGAGCAGGGTGCGCGCAATCAAATGGATATTGCCATTCGTCTACCCGTTGCCGTTGCCGGATCGTTGATGCCGGATGCCCATCAGGGTTATGGTTTGCCGATCGGCGGTGTGCTCGCTGCGGAAAATGCGGTGATTCCCTATGGCGTTGGTGTGGACATCGGCTGCAGAATGTGCTTGAGCATTTTTGATTTGCCACACACGTTGATTGAAAAAGACGGAAGCGGTTTGTACAAAATCCTAACCGACAATACACTTTTCGGTTCGGGAAAAGAATTCAAGGACAATGAAGCGCATGAAGTGACGGACAGGAATCTCTTCAATGAAATTCCATTGCTGAAAAACCTGCAACAGAAAGCGGCGAAACAATTGGGAACTTCCGGCTCGGGAAATCACTTCGTGGAATTCGGCGTGATTGAAATCAACGATCCGCAGAATGAATTTCAGGTTGCTCCCGGAAAATGCCTTGCACTGCTTTCACACTCGGGCTCGCGCGGATTGGGTGCGAACATTGCGCAGCATTACACGAAAATTGCGATGGAAAAATGTCCGTTGCCCAAAGAGGCGAAACACCTTGCCTGGCTTTCGCTCGATTCGCAGGAAGGAATGGAATATTGGTTGGCGATGAATCTCGCCGGCGATTACGCGTCCGCATGCCACCACGCGATTCACAAAAAGATTGCCGCCGCATTTTCCGCACAACCGATGGCAATGATAGAGAACCATCACAACTTTGCGTGGAAAGAAATGTTGAATGGAAAAGAAGTGATCGTACATCGCAAGGGTGCAACGCCTGCAGGAAAAGGTGTGCTCGGAATCATTCCCGGTTCCATGTCCGCACCCGGATTCATTGTTCGTGGCAAGGGAAATCTTTCCTCCATCAATTCAGCCTCACACGGAGCGGGAAGAAAAATGTCGCGCACGGCAGCGATGAATTCCGTCACACACAAAGCGATGAAGGATGTGCTGAACGAAAATGGTGTAACCTTGATCGGCGGTGGATTGGATGAAGCGCCGCATGCGTACAAGGACATTCATGCCGTAATGAAAGCGCAAACGGAGTTGGTGGAAGTGGTGGGAATGTTTTCGCCGAAGATTGTTAGAATGGATGGGTGAGGGAAGGAAAAAATAATCAACCTAAATTTTCAACAAATGATATAGTTTAGATTAATCATTCAACTTTACATAAGTAAACAATTGAAATAAATATTATGGATGTTAATACAAGTAGTGGAAGAAGCTATACTATTTATGGCTATCCTGATAAATGCCCTTATTGTCACAAGTCAATAACGCCAAATGTTTTATTTGGACACAAACCTCATGGTGACCTTGAAGTTCTTATGCATTGCCCTGATGGTAAGTGTGGGATGGCTTTTATTGCTTACTATGATATTAAAAGTGGTTATTATAGTGGCACTTATGCGAATAAAACAAGCCAAGGAACGTTAATTGGAAAGCCTTTCTCTGAAAAAATAAAGGAAATATCTCCGTCATTTAATACAATTTATAACCAAGCTTATGCAGCTGAACAGCAAAACTTGACTGAGATCTGTGGAGTTGGCTATAGAAAAGCTCTAGAATTTCTTATTAAAGATTATGCGATACTAAATAATGCCGCTGACAAAGAGAAAATTGAGAAAATATTTTTGGGCAATGTTATTGAAACCTTTGTAAATGATTCTAGGGTTAAATCTGTTGCTAAAAGAGCTGCTTGGTTAGGTAATGATGAAACTCATTATGTGAGGAAATGGGAAGGGAAAAACTTAGAAGACCTAAAAAAATTAATTGAGTTAACAGTGCATTGGATTGAAATGGAAGCACTAACATTAAGTTTTGAAAACGATATGCCTGCATAATTTAACTTTTTATTTTCTTGTCTTTACGATTAGCTCTGAACTGTACAGGGCTTTTTTATTATGCAAAGAAGAAATGTCAAGCCCAAATCAAATATTTTCCTGTATCATTAGACAACTGAATCCACAATATTTTCCTTCGTGTCTTCGTACCTCCCGAAGTCTTGGGAGTGACAAAAACTCATCGGGAAATACTTCCCTCGATGAATTGCCACTAAAACACAAATGCACGAAGAAGGCACAAAACAAAAGAGTGAGCTGACAAAAAATATATTTTATTCCACCGAAAATGAATTTCACAAAAATACTTTCTCATTTCAAGATCGATTCGCTCAATGAAATGCAGACAAAAACAATTGCTGCCATTCAGAAAAACAACGATCTCGTTCTCATTTCCCCAACGGGATCGGGAAAAACATTGGCGTTCCTCCTCCCTCTTGTTGAAATTTTGAAATCGGAAAAAGTCGGTGTGCAGGTTTTGATTCTTGTCCCTTCGCGCGAGCTCGCCATCCAGATTGAAAATGTTTTCAAGCAGATGAGTACTGCATTCAAGATCAATTGTTGTTACGGCGGACATGCCATTCGCATCGAGAAAAACAATCTCCAGCATCCGCCCGCTGTGCTCGTGGGCACGCCCGGACGCATCGCGTATCACATCCGCAATGGAAATGTGAATGTCAACAACACGGAAACACTGATACTCGATGAATTCGACAAATCATTGGATGCCGGATTCGAAGAGGAAATGTCATTCATCATCCAACACTTGAAAACGCTGAAGAAAAGAATTCTCACATCGGCAACTTCACTCGAGGAAATCCCATTTTTTGTCGGGATGAAAAATAAGATGGATTTGGATTTCACCGAACATCACCAACAGACCAATTCCGATTTGCAACTGAAAACGGTGAGAGCGGTTGGCGTTGACAAATTGGGTGCGTTGATTTTGCTCATCGGGAAATTGGGTTCGCAATCGAAAATCGTTTTTTGCAATCACCGTGATGCGGTGGAAAGGATCAGTGGGCTGTTGCGTGAAAAAAATGTGGAGCATGGGATTTATCACGGAGGGTTGGATCAAATCGATCGCGAAAAGGTGTTGATCAAATTGAGAAACGGCAGCATCCAATTGTTGCTCACGACAGATTTGGCTTCGCGCGGTTTGGACATTCCGGAAATCGAGGCGATCATCCATTACCAATTGCCGACAACGGAAGATGTAATGATTCACCGCAATGGAAGAACGGCACGCATGAATGCAAATGGGACTGCGTATTTTTTATTGGAAGAAAAAGATCACTTGCCACCGTTTTTGAAAGTCACTCCCGAAGAGGAAACGCTTCCTGAAAAATTCATACAGCCAAAACCTTGTGCGTGGAAAACACTGTACATCGCCGCTGGAAAAAAAGACAAGATCAACAAAATGGATATTGTGGGAATGCTTTTGCAGAAAGGCGGATTGCAGAAAGAGGAATTGGGAAAAATAGAAGTGCTCGACCATTCCGCTTATGCTGCGATTAAAAGCGAGAAGATTGAAAAGACATTGGGAATCATCCGCAATGAAAAAATAAAGAACAGGAAAATCAAGATGGAGATTTCTTCCTGATTGTTTTTGCCACTCCCGAGGCTTCGGGAGTGGCAAATAAATTTCTTTACAATTCTCCCATAGCGGTTAACGCTGTTAATCCAACATTAGTTCTTCGCCAACAATTTCCATCCGTTTTCCGTTGAAAAAATTTTCATCTGATCAAAACACAAATTGATCTTGATGATTCGTGTTTCCCGTCGAACTTAATTTTAAAGTAAGCTGTGCTAATGTTCAGGTAACAGGACATTGATAGTTTTGGATTGAAAATTTTAATTCCTTCCACGATGTACACAACTTTTCCTGAAACAATGATAGAAGAAATTAATTCTTTGGATGAAACAAATCTCCGTAAAGAGTATTTGAAATTGCACGAGATCAACAAGGAAATTTTCGACGGTTTTTCCTATGCGGCAACCATTCAAAACGGATTGCTTCCACAGCAACGGCATTTCGACCGGCTCTTCAGCGAATATTTTGTCTTGTACCAACCGCAGAATATCATCAGTGGCGATTTTTATTGGATCGCGGAAAAAAATGATTGCGTGATTTTTGCAGTCGCCGATTGTACCGGTCATGGATTGGCGGGAGCCATGCTTTCCGTTTTGGCGATTTCCTATCTGAATTATGTCGTGCTCGGAAAAAATTTCAATTCACTCGGGGAAATGCTCTGGGAAATAGACAAGAAGTGGATCGAGACGTTCAACATGTTCGGCGATAAAAGTCGCGACAACGACTGGATGGAAATTTCACTTTGCTCTTTCAACCGCTCGACAAGGGAATTGAAATTTGCAGGAGCGCGCGGAAAAATAACTGTCATCAACAAGGGAGGCATCACCAACCTGAAAGGCGATCAATATCCGGTTGGCGGATGGCAAATCGAAAAAAACAGGGTTTACCACGATCACGAAATGATTTTGCCGGAAGACAGTATGGTGTATTTGACTTCCGACGGTTTCAAGGATCAGATCGGCGGCAACGCAAACAAAACGTTGAAAGAAAAAAGGATGCAGGAATTTTTCAGCGAATTGTTTTATCTCCCGACAAATGTTCAGAAATCTTTTCTCTCCGTTGCCTTCAACGAGTGGAAAGGAAAAAATATCCAAACCGATGATGTCTGCATTTTGGGAGTGAGGTTGTGAAAAAAAAATTAATGATGAATGATTAATGATTCAGTTCGAGTAAGACCTGCTTGAGTTTGCATGCAGTAAAATCACGGCAGTGGCGGATTATCCCACTCCACTCTTTTCCACGGTGCCAAACGCGGATCTCCCCATTCTTTTCTGTTTGACAAATAAAAAGGATCGCCGTAATAAAATGTTTCTGTGACTTGTGAAAACGGAATTGCACCTACAACATTTTTGTCGTTCGAATAAATGATCCAGGCAATCGTTTGATTGTTTCCAGTCAGCAATTTCCCTTTGTTCGCCGTAATTTTTCCATCGTAACGGATTTTCACTCCGCCTTCAACCGAATTTTTCATTGCATGCGAACCCCGGTGCACGCCGATCAGAGGAGAACCGTTTTCCTTCGGGAAATCATCCCAACGATAAGTTGTAAAGGATTTGTGATGACTGAGTTTGATGAACTGAGGAGAATTGTCTTTCACATAAACAAAATATTTTTCCCAATCGTGTTCGTGATTGTTGATCCAATCATTGTCGGCATAATAAACCCAATATTCGTACACCTGATAATCTCCTGCCGTATCATAATGAAAATAAATTGCCGGCCGCTGGTCATTCGGTCCACGCAACGATAAGCCTGTTCTTCCTTTTCCCGTTACGTTATTGCCGATGGAATAAAGAACCAGATTCTCAAGATTGTCTTCCACATCCATCTTTCCGTCATTGTTGGCGTCTTGTGTTGAATTGAAGGAAAACGATTGCGGAAAACAGGTTTCACCCCCATTGAAAGTGAGTGTGGCGAGATAATGATCGGGGTGAATAAAAGTGATTGTGTCGTGAAAAACAGGATTGCGTTTTGAAATCGAAGGGTTGCAATAAAACACAACTTCATTCTTGAATCCGAAAAGAATTGCAAAAGTCGGAATCGAAAAAATGGAAAGGGAGATATACCTTGAAATGGAATTTTTCAATTGATTTTTTTACCACTCCCGTGACTTTGTGGGACACGAAGGTTTTTCAATTATTAATCTGAACATCATTAATCATCACTGCGCATGCTCGGTCACATGAATCGTCATTTCATGTTTTTCCAAATCATAATGATCGTGTTGGCTCATGACATGCACAACCAGATTCTTGATTGAAATCGGTTGACCCATTTCCACTTCCGTAATGTTCGTGTCCTTGATGTGTCGTCCGTCCACCAGAATCACCAATCCGGAACCGATCGCTTTCATGTATCTGCCATCGGTAATCAGCAATCCCGTGTCTTCTCCCAAACCGATTCCCAATGTTTTCGGATTGCTGTCAACAGCCTGAAACAATCTTCCGATCCTTCCGCGTTGCACAAAGTGCGTATCAAAAACAACATCGTCGATCAATCCCAATCCGCTGGTGATTTTCACTTCGCCTTTCAACAACGCTTCACTGCTTGATCCCTGGTAAATCATGCTGCTCGATGCCGCCGCCGCTCCAGCCGATGTTCCTGCAAAAATGAAATCTTCCATTCTGTATTTTTCCAATATCAAATCATGGATTTGGGTTCCGCCCAAAATGGAAGTCAGGCGCAATTGATCGCCACCGGTAAACATCACCACATCTGCTTTCTGGATTCTATCAATGAAATCCTGTTCCGCCGCTTCATGTCGCTTGTCGATATCCAGAACGGAAACATTTTTGGCACCGAGGTATTCAAACGCTTTTGCATATTCCGGCCCCACCTCTTTCGGGATTTTCGAAGCGGTGGTTACAATCTCGATTCTGGACTCTTCCTTGTGTTTCGATTCCAAGATCAGG
>CAYMZV010000195.1:0-8217 GCA_964394965.1 uncultured Chryseobacterium sp. | reverse complement strand
AAACTGTTGAAATTGGATCAGGGATGAGAGTCTTCTTCTTTTTTCGACCTTCCGACCTTTCAACCAATTCTTCATTCCTGTGTTACGGGCACTTCAATTGTAATCACGACACGGTCATTTCCTGCTGCACTTTTCTTTCCCACACCATAATCTCCGGCGAAAATATCCAACACACCATTGATCGTTGCCGATTTTCCGTTTTGGATAAACCTGAATGGGATTTTCACGGTGTGAATCGAATCGCGCATGGCCAATTTTCCCGTTGCTACAAAACCGGAATCGCTTTTGGTAACCTGATCGGCGGTAAAAGAGATTTTCGGATGATTCGCCGCATCAAAAAAATCGGGCGTCATTAAATGTTCCGTCAAATGATCATTGTCCGCTTTCAGGTTTTTCAAATCAATGCTTCCCCTGATCGTTGCCAATTCAGGATGGGCAGGATCAAAATTGAAAGTGGCATCAAGACCTGTAACTGTTCCATCGTGTTTTCCGTTCGGCATGGTAAAAACAATCTTGGAATTTGCAACATCGATTTTCCACCCATTTCCCACCATCTTGAATGCGGCAAAAAAGAAAACTGAAAGGATACCGATTCCGAAAATAAATTTTTGTCCGTTTTTCATGATTGACTGTTTGTTTTTTAGTTTGATTGCTGAATGGTTGGAAAGTTTGATTGCTGAAATCATATCAAGTTTGAGAGTCGTCGTGGGTTTTCCAACTTTTCAACTCTTTTATCCGCGCAATTTATCAAGCATATCACTCATTTCACCTGATTCCTTTTCGGACAATGACTTGAGTTGATCGTCCCATGCATTCATTTTCAATTCCAATTCGGCGAGAAGTTCCAATCCCGTTTTCGTAATCACGATATCCACTTGCCTTCTGTCGTTCGGACATGTTTTCCGTTCGAGCAATTTTTTATCCAACAGTTTATCCACCAATCGCGATGCATTGGAACTTTTGTCGAGCATCCTTTCCTGCAACAAACCAACCGAAGCCGGGTTGGGGAATTGTCCACGGAGAATGCGCAGCACATTGTATTGCTGAATGGTTATTCCATACGGCTTGAGAAGCCTTGCGCCTTGTGTCTGCAACCAGGAAGCGGTGAAAAGGATATTGACCGCAAGTTTCTGAAATGGACTTGAGAATTGTTTCTGTTTTATTTCGTCTTCGATTTTCATCAGCACATTTTATTTATTCGCAAATTCCTGTTGGAAGAAGTGGCGCAAGACAAGATCGCGAATGGTATACCTTCTCCCTTGCAATTCTGCCGTAACAAAAGCATCGGTTTGTCCGGCTGCAATGATTTTTTGGCGATAGGCTTCCGCTTCATTGAGTGTTTCAAAACGCCCCATTGTGAAACGCGTGATTTTGTCATCCAACAATTGTGTTTCTATTGATCCCAATGGAGCCAACCGATCGTATCTATAATTCAACGGGAAATTATACGCAGCAATCTGCACCTTGAAAACAAGTCCCGGAGCTTTTGCATTTCCATATTTGCTCAACACCAAACCATAATCCCAAGGGTTCAACATTTTCATGGTCATGGAATCCAATGGAAATGTCTTGAACATGGAAGTGTCGATGCGCGATGAGATGTTCGGACGGAGTGAATCGGTTTTTGCAACTGTCAATTTTGTCAATGAATCGGCACGGTGGAGTGAGTCCTGGTATTTCCGCGAAAAAAATTGGATGTCAAAAATCCTGGTTTGCATTTGATCGGAAGCGGACTGTTCGATTGTCCTCGTTTGATTCGCTTGACCATCTAGAATATAGGTGAGATCATAGCCGTGATCCTGGGTGAGTGTGACCGTATACCTGCCCGTATATTCCTTGGAATAAAAATCGATGTTCCGCAATTTTCCCTGTTTGTCCTTGATGTTGATTTCCGCCTGAACCGGTTTGCCATCGAGCGTAACAATTCCGGTCACCAACAATACATTGACATTTTTCAATTCAAAATTGGCATCCACTTCATAAATATCCTGTTGTCCCAAACCGCCTGATTTTCCGGAAGAGTAATAACCGTGTTTCCCATCCGTTGCAAGAACAAAATATTTGTCATCGCCGGGTGTGTTGATCGGATAACCGATATTGACGGCATCGGACGCTTGCGAAAAAGTACTGTCAATCGGCGTCAAATCCGTTCTGAAAATATCATATCCGCCCATGCTGTTGTGCCCTTCGGAACTGAACATCAGGGTCACTCCGTTCGGATGCAAAAATGGAGCATCCTCATTGTATTGCGTATTCACCTTCGGTCCCAGATTCTTTACGTTCGTCCATGTGCTGTCACCGACAAGAGTTGCCATCCAAATATCACGCCCACCATATCCACCCGGGCGTTCGCTTGCAAAATAAATCGTGTGCATGTCGGCGGAAAAAGTTGCGCTTCCTTCCCAATCCATTGAGTTGACATCGCCTTTCAGCGGCACTGGAGTTGACCAATAAAAACCGTCGAGATGACTTACATAAATATCCCCATTGCCTGCCTCATCCTTATAAATCAAAAGAGTCTGCCCATCATTTGAAATTCCGATACATGCATCATGTCCGTTTCCGTTGATGGTGGAATCAAGCGGTTCAGGTTGCAACCAACCGTTACCTTGACGCGAAGTGTAAAAAACATCTTCAAAGTAAGCTCCGGCAGAATCAGGTGTGCCCGGATAAGATTGCAATCCTCCAGTAGAACGCACACCGCGGTAGGTGAAAAGCATCACCGAATCGTCAGTGGAAATGACGGGAACGTATTCGGAATTTTCGGTGTTGACCGGAGCGCCCAGATTCTTGATCTGTGCTTCGATCGGATGCGCCGTCAGGTCTTTCGCGTTATTGCAATATTCCCGGAGGTGATTTGCTTCCGCTATTTTCGCAGGTGAATTGTCTTTTTGCTTGTCATATTCATCCAAACTCGCAAGCGCCTCGTCATAGCGTCCGTTCAGGTGATAGGCACGCGCAACATATAAATCAATGTCAGCCGCCTTCGGGTTTTCGGTTTTTATTTTCAGCAGATAAACAAGTGCACTGTCTGTTTCATCGCTTTTATAAAGCAGGCAGATTCCGATTTTATATTCGAGATATTGGTTGGTGCCGTATTTGGGTTGCAGCGTACGGTAAAGCGGCAATGCCTGAAGGTAACTTCCCTCTTCATAAAACAATTCGGCCTGACCGAATTTCGCTTGAGCCGTCTTGTCTTTCTTATACCCTTTTCCAAGATTGATATCCTGCGAATGGACCAAGCTGATTCCTGCGAAAATGAGTAGAATAAAAAGTGCAAATTTTTTCATGATTGTTTCTGCCGTAGGGGACATCAAAATTACATTAATTCCCCGTTTGTTCAATGGTTTTCTGTCATTCCACAAGCGGCAAGCCACCCCGTTGTCCAGCACGACTGGAAATTGAATCCGCCGGTTACCCCGTCAATATCGAGCACTTCTCCGGCGAAAAACAATCCCGGCATTTTTTTGCTTTCCATTGTCTTGAAATTTATTTCGTCCAAGGCAACACCTCCGCAGGTCACGAATTCTTCCTTGAAAGTTGTTTTCCCATTCACCTCATAACGGTCATTCGTCAAATGAACGGCAATGTTGCGCAATTGTTTATGTGAAAGGTCGGACCATCTCGTTTCATTGGCAATTACCGATTTGTCCAATAAAAAAATCCATAATCTTTTCGGCAAATGGAATGGGTTGCTGTTGGAAATGTATTGCGTATTGAAAATGGTTTTGAATTTTTTCAACTCCTCGAAAGTGTCCTCTTCCATTTTTCCCGGCAGCCATTTTATGTCGGAAGAAAATCTGTAATTCGTTTTGGAAAGATCGCGCGCACCCCAAGCCGATGCCTTTAAAACAGCAGGTCCGCTAATCCCCCAATGTGTAATCAGCAACGGTCCTTCGCTTTCAATTGCCGTATCATGGATTTTCACTTCGGCATTTTCCACACTCACGCCCATCAATTCCCTGATCGGATTTCCCGGCATGTTGAACGTAAAAAGCGAAGGCACGGGCGCAATGATTGTATGTCCCGATTTCCGGATGAATTCATAACTCTCCGATTTCGGAAATCCACCTGCCGCAATTAAAAGTTTCTCGCAGGATATTTTTTCCGAATTGTTTATTGCCAATGAAAAAAGTGTGTCCCCTTTTTCGATTTTTGTCACTTCCGAATGAAGGAAAATCTGCACACCGTATTTATCCGCTTCCGACAAGAAACAATCGATGATCGTTTCCGAATTATCCGAGAGGGGAAAAACCCTTCCGTCATCTTCCGTTTTCAGTTCCACTCCCCTTTCTTCAAACCAAGAAAAAGTATTGTCAACCGAAAACCGGCTGAAAGCGCCCCGCAATTCCTTTCCCCCGCGCGGATAAAATTTCACCAAATCCCTATTGTCAAAACACGCATGCGTGACATTGCATCTTCCGCCACCCGAAACGCGCACCTTGGAAAGCAACTTCCCCGATTTTTCAAGAATGGCAATGCTCGCCGACGGTTTCATTTTCGCAGCATTGATCGCAGCAAAAAATCCGGCCGCTCCTCCGCCTACAATTGCAATGTCGAAATGAGATGACTTGTTCATCAAGGCGCAAGTTTATGGAGAAGCCTTGAATTTCATGGGGAAAAACTTCAAGGGCGGAATAATTTTTGCCTTTTCTTAACGGTGATTTTCTGAAAATTCGTTCTATATTTGATCATAGCCGGAACAGGCATAACTAGTAATCACACAAACCAAATCACATGGGACTGTTTAAGAATGAGTTTATTGACATTATCGAATGGACGGATAGTTCAAACGATACGATGGTACATCGCTTCCCGCGTTTCCAGAATGAGATCAAGAACAATGCAAAACTGACCGTGCGTGAATCGCAAGTGGCTGTTTTCATCAATGAAGGTCAATTTGCAGATGTGTTTCAGCCTGGCATGTACACGCTGTCCACACAAAATCTTCCGATCCTTTCCACTTTGAAAGGTTGGAAATACGGTTTCAATTCCCCATTCAAGGCGGAAGTTTATTTCGTCAACACAAAACAGTTTACCAATCTGAAATACGGGACAAAGAATCCAATCATGATCCGTGATGCGGAATTCGGTCCTGTTCGCATCCGCGCTTTCGGATCTTACGCAATGAAAATCACCGATGCAAAAGCCTTCATCAAGGAAATCGCCGGAACGGATGATACAGTGACCACCGACGAAATCACTGAAAACCTCCGCAACATTGTGATGACACGTTTCACCGATGCGGTTGCTTCTGCGAAAATCCCTGTATTGGATATGGCTTCCAATTACGATGAATTCTCGGATACGATCCACAAAAAAATTGCACCCGAATTCCTCGAATATGGAATTACGCTGACAAAATTATTGGTTGAAAATATTTCACTTCCTCCCGAAGTGGAAGCGATGCTCGACAAACGTTCCTCAATGGGAATCGTTGGAAATCTTGGCGCTTACAGTCAATTCCAAGCGGCGAATGCAATGGAACAGGCTGCACAAAATCCGAATGGCGGCGGCATCATGGGAGCAGGAATGGGTATGGGAATGGGAATGGGCATGGGAAATCAAATGGCGGGTATGTATAACCAGAACCAATTCAATCCGCAAACCGGAATGCAGAATCAACAGAATACGCCACCACCTCCACCACCGGTTTCACAATATTTCATTGCCGTGAATGGAGCGCAACAAGGTCCGTATGACGACAATACTTTCCGCGGAATGATTCAAAGCGGTGTCGTGAAAAAAGAAACCGTGATTTGGAAAAACGGAATGGCCGGTTGGTTGCCAGCAGGACAAGTTCCTGAACTCGCAGCATTCTTCAATACCATGCCGCCTCCAATGCCACCTCCGCCACCACCGGTTGGATAATCTGAAAACAATATCTGTTCCCTTGCATTTTTTGTGAGGGAACATTTTCTTTTCTGATAGTTATTGGCGATTCGTTATTAGTTATCAGAAAAAAAACAAGCAATACATTTCTTGATCATAAACATTTTCCTAATCACTTATCGCTAATAACCAATCACTAAAGAATGTCAAACGATTTCAACGAAGCAACACACGATGTCGCGGAACAGGGAAAAGTAAAATGCAAGGATTGCGGTGGAATTCTCGAATACAATCCGGGAGTTTCGAGTTTGAAATGCATTTATTGCGGAACGGAAAACGAAATAAAAGACAGCAACAAACCTGCCGAAGTGGTGGAGCAGGATTTCAACGCTTTCCTCGCCAATGCAACCGCTTCCGCTGAAACAATGGAAGTGACAACCGTAAAATGCGGAAGCTGCGGATCATCCACTTCCCTCCGTCCGAATGTCACTTCTGACACATGCCCGTTTTGCGGAACGGCGTTGGTATTGAAAGGCGGAACAACTTCGAGCACCATCAAGCCGAAATACCTTTTGCCATTTTCCATTGACAAAAAAAAGGGAATCGATCTTTTCAAGAAATGGATCAGCGGATTGTGGTGGGCGCCGAATGACTTGAAAGCGATTGCACAAAATGACAAATTGAAAGGATTGTATATCCCGTATTGGACTTACGATTCCAATACGTTGAGCCATTATACCGGATTGCAGGGAACACATTATTACGTGACGGAAACTTATACCGAAACCGAAAATGGACAAACCGTTACCAAAACACGTGAAGTCCAAAAAACAAATTGGATAACTGTCAGCGGAACCGTTACGGATGATTTTGATGACATGCTCGTCAATGCAAGCAAATCGCTTCCTGAAAAGTTGGCGAATGATTTGGAACCTTGGGATTTGAAAGAGCTGAAGGATTTCAATGAACAATTCCTCACCGGATTTGTTTCCGAACAATATCAGATTGATGTGAAGGAAGGTTTTGAAAAAGCGAAAAAGCGAATGGAACAAGTGATTCGCGGAACGGTGAACAAGGCAATCGGTGGAGATGTGCAGCAGATTACAACATTGAACACCACCTACAACAACATCACGTTCAAACACATCCTATTGCCGATCTGGCTGAGCGCTTACCGTTACAGCGACAAGGTTTACCGTTTCATGATCAACGGTCGCACCGGAGAAGTGCAAGGCGAACGTCCATACAGCTTCTGGAAAATTTTCGGAGCGGTGGTTGGCGCATTGGTTGTCATCGGCGGTGGAATTTATTTGTACTACAGGCATAAACACGGAATGTAAACAGGAGTTGTCGGTTATCGGTTGTCAGAATAAACAATGATTGACAACCGATAACTGAGAACAGACAACTAACAATGACACTCAACGATCAGACAATTCAACAGCTCGCTGATGCAATCAATGGAAGCGAGCGCGCGCAGGAATGGCTGCAGCGGCAAGGCCGCACCGATTTGATTATGGTGCATGATGCGATTCGTTTCGGAAGCGACAGTGCGGTGGAATGGCTGCACGACAACGAATATGATGAATGGGGATTGTTCATCGTCGCAACCGAAGGCGATCCTTATGCAGTGCAAGCCCTGTTCGACGGAAAACAGGCGCGCATGGCAATGGCCGCTGGTGCAATCATTGGTGATGAAAAATCAATGGAATATCTCCAGAAAAATAACCTGAAAGCCTGGCTCAATCTTGTGTCAGCCGTTAAAAAAGCAAATTCGGAAGAATGAAAAACAGGTTGAAAGGTTGGAAAGTCGAAAAGTTGTAATGTACTTTGCACCACTCATATTTCCCAATCTTTCAACTTTCAAACTTTCCTACTGAAATCATGTCACCAAACAATTACAACGGAGAGGCGATTCGCAAAATGACTGCGTTGTTCAAACCGTTCAATACTTCCGCTTATAACTGGCTCATCGAAAAAAATTACCGCGAGTTGGCCGAGGCGGCGGAATTTTTGCAAAGCGGAAAGGAAAAATCCTTCAGGTGGCTTGTCGACAATAATTTTTATGATCTCGCGGCATTCATCAACGCGGTCAAAGGCGATAAAAAAGCTTTCCAATGGTTGATGCAAAACAACATCATTTTCTGGGCCGCAACCGCAAATGCGGTGAACAAGGATAAAAATGCGATGGATTGGTTACGTCAACACAATTTCATCGTCTACGCAGAATTGGCGGAAGCGATCATCGAATTCGAGAAGTTCGACAACTCGGATTTTTCCGGATATTACAAACATCAGTGAAAGTGATTGTGGTAATTGGGTGATTAAGGTAACCAAGGATTTTGTTTCTCAATTCCCTAATTACCCAATTACCCCAATTACCTT
>CAYMZV010000194.1:1516-8234 GCA_964394965.1 uncultured Chryseobacterium sp. | reverse complement strand
GGTGCCGGTAAAAAAACAAACAATAATCTTGGCAACATCCCATTGGTAAAACAAGCGGAACGCGCCTTGAAGATCACTTATCTTGAAGCGAAAATTTTCAAGAGCCCTGTCATCGGAACGGAACATCTGTTGCTTTCCATTCTCAAGGATGAAGACAGCATTGCAACAAAAGCATTACATAAATTCAGCATAGACTACGACACTGTGAAAAACGAAATTGAAAACGGCGGAGCAGGCTCTTCGGAAGAAAACACTTCCTCTCCAAAATCAGAATTCCCCAATACTCCCGATGACGAAGGAGATGATGACGGAGCTTTCGGCGCAAGTCAGAAAAAAATTACGGATTCAAAATCCAAAACCCCTGTCCTCGATAATTTCGGTCGCGACTTGACCAAATCGGCTGAAGACGGAAAATTGGATCCGATTGTTGGACGTGAAAAGGAAATCGAACGTGTTTCGCAGATCCTTTCCCGCCGCAAGAAAAACAATCCGATTCTGATCGGAGAACCCGGTGTGGGTAAATCGGCCATTGCGGAAGGACTTGCACTGCGCATCATCCAGAAAAAAGTTTCGCGCGTATTGTTCAATAAACGTGTTGTTGCGCTTGATCTCGCTGCGCTTGTTGCCGGAACAAAATACCGTGGACAGTTTGAAGAGCGGATGAAGGCGGTGATGAATGAATTGGAAAAATCACCCGATGTGATTCTGTTCATTGACGAAATCCATACCATCATAGGTGCGGGTGGAGCTTCGGGATCGCTTGATGCATCGAATATGTTCAAGCCTGCACTCGCACGTGGCGAAATCCAATGCATAGGAGCGACAACGCTTGACGAATACCGTCAATACATTGAAAAAGACGGTGCGCTTGAACGTCGTTTCCAAAAGGTAATCGTGGAACCGACCACTGTCGATGAAACCATTCAGATTCTCAATAACATCAAATCGAAATATGAGGATCACCACAATGTGACTTATACGGATGATGCTATCAAGGCATGTGTAACACTCACCTCACGTTACATCACCGATCGCCATCTTCCCGACAAGGCGATTGACGCATTGGATGAATCCGGCTCACGCGTTCATATTACCAATATCAAGGTTCCCAAAAAGATATTGGAAGTGGAAGCTGAAATCGAAAAGGTAAAGGAAGAAAAAAACCAGGTTGTCAGGAGCCAGCGCTATGAAGAGGCTGCCCGTCTGCGCGATCGTGAGCGCCAATTGCAGGAGCAATTGGAAGCTGCGAAAAAAGCCTGGGAAGAGGAAAGCCGTTCGCACCGTGAAGTTGTATCGGAAGACAACGTTGCGGAAGTGGTTTCCATGATGACCGGAATTCCTGTTCAGCGTGTTTCACAAAACGAAAGTTCGAAACTCGCCGTGATGTATGAAGAGTTGAAGGGAAAGGTAATCGGACAGGACGAAGCGATTAAAAAAGTGGTGAAGGCCATCCAAAGGAATCGTGCCGGATTGAAAGATCCGAACAAGCCGATCGGTTCGTTTGTGTTTCTTGGACCAACCGGTGTCGGTAAAACACAACTTGCAAAAGTTCTTGCACGTTATCTTTTTGACAACGACGAAGCGCTCATTCGAATTGACATGAGTGAATACATGGAGAAATTTGCCGTTTCCCGTCTCGTGGGTGCGCCTCCGGGATATGTGGGTTATGAAGAAGGTGGGCAATTGACCGAGAAAGTTCGCCGCAAACCATATTCAGTCGTATTGCTCGACGAAATTGAAAAAGCCCATCCCGATGTTTTCAATTTATTGTTGCAGGTGTTGGATGACGGACAATTGACAGACAGTCTCGGACGAAAAGTCGATTTCAAGAATTCCATCATCATCATGACATCGAATATCGGTTCACGCCAACTGAAGGATTTCGGAACAGGCGTTGGATTTGCAACAGGAACAAAAACCGATGGAGCGGATGAACATGCAAAAGGAGTGATTGAAAGTGCCTTGAAAAAAGCTTTTGCCCCTGAGTTCTTGAATCGTATTGACGATGTTGTCCTGTTCAATTCACTTTCCCGTGAAGACATTCACAAGATCATTGACATTGAATTGGAAAAACTGCAAAGCCGTATTGTGTTGATGGGTTATACCGTTGACATTACCCAAAAGGCCAGGGATTTCATTGTTGAAAAGGGATTTGACACGAATTATGGAGCGCGTCCATTGAAACGTGCCATCCAGAAATATGTGGAAGATCCGCTTGCCGAGGAAATCATCAAGTCGGGTGTTGCCGAAGGTGATTTGGTCACTATCGGTTATGACGAAGAGAAAAAGGAAATCGTCATTACAGCTGGAAAACCCAAAGCGAAAAAAGACAAGAAATCGGATAAGAAAGAAGAATAATCTGGTCCGGACTTTTGTCCGGCATGACATAAAAAAATCCCCGAAGAGAAATCTTTGGGGATTTTTTTACGCGAAAAATTTCAGGTCTTTCTGAAGAAACTATAAACGACAATAAACCCTACATCAAGGTGTGACCAGGTTCCATTGAGATCGGAAGGGATATAAGCCTTGTGCTGATCAAGGTGAATGGAATAGGGATCGAACTTATAATTCGTCATGACGACAGAAGCGTGCATGCCGATTGCGAAGTCGCCTTCGGTATAAAAGAAAGCTCCTGTTTCAAATTCAATCGTGTGGAAATAATAAATTTTCTTGAGCGTCGATAAATCCGTTCCTGGTGAAAATGTCAATCCGAAATATTTTACCAATCCATCTTCAGCGGCAATTCCAACATAAGCGGTTGATGTTTCACTCAGGATAAAATCCTTTTCAACACGAAGTCCGACGTGATGCCCTTGTGCATACGTATTCAATCCCGGAATCTTGTTATCGGCCGTTTTCCATTCATTGGTCCGGTATTGAAATCCGGCATTGAATCCATGAAAAAGTTGGTAATTGAAAGCCACCACCACATCATAAATGCCCGTGAAACTTCTTCGGAAAGCCTTATTCGACAATGAATGCGGAACAGTTGCATAAGCGCGTATGCTCATGCGGAATGGAATATCGTCAGTCCTGTTTTGTGCTGAAACAAAAAAAAGAAAACCGAAAATAAAGAGAGTTGCAAAAAGTAGCTGTTTCCTCATATTTGCCAATTCCCAAATATAAACGTAAAATTTTGAGAAGATTCTTCTTGGTATGAAGACGCAAAAAAGATGGAAGGTTGTTTGCACTAGGCTGAATGCATGTTCCAAATCAAAAATCCCTTTCGTCCTGGGTATAGGACTGAAAGGGATGACTTGTAGCGAGGGGGAGGGTCGAACTCCCGACCTCAGCATTATGAGTGCTGCGCTCTAACCAACTGAGCTACCTCGCCATCTTTTGCTTTATCCTTGGATTCAAAGGCCTTTTTATGACCTGAAGTGATGTCCAAAGCGGCTTGCCTAAAAAATGGAGCGCAAATATAGCATTTTAGGCATTTCAGATGTTTTACAGTTTTTTGATAAAGTTTTTACATCTTAAAAATCTTGGACTTGCGATGTTCAGTTTTTTTTCTACTTTTCCAGCCGATTCGGAGAAAAGACAATTACTGAAAGAATGAATCAAAGGAATGGCAAAAAAATCCTCAAATAATAAATCGAAGAAACCGGCTAAAAAGCCTGTAAACAAGGCTTCCAAGAAGACAGCTCCAAAGAAAAGTGGAGGTGTTGCAGCTAAGAAAGTGCAGAAGTCTTCGTTCTCTTCCAAGAAAATCTCCAAGCCACAACCAAAGGCTGCAAAGATTGCCAAACCCGTGAAAGCGAAAAAAACTGCTCCCGTTAAAGGAAAAGAAGTTTCAAAATCATCTCAGGTGACCAAGTCAAAGTCCGTAGTTTTAGTTAAACCCATTGTGAAGAAAGAAGAAGTGAAAATTAAAGGAAAACTTGCACCAGAAAAAGGTAAAGCATTAATTACCAAAGAAATAAAACCAGCAGTTGCACCTCCTGTTGTAGCTGTTCCGAAAAGCAAAAAGGTTGTAATCCCCCCTCCTCCACCGCCACCAAGCAATTTGCCCAAACTCCCGAAAGGATTTGTCCTGAAAAAACAAAAAGGGAAACTTGCTCCCGGCGAAAAACGCCTTTTCAAAACCAATGTGATTACCCATCATGTAATCAGTGAAATCTCGTTGGATGATGAAAAGAAATCCAAACCGGAACCCAAAGGGAAATTCCAACTCGAATACATCATTCATACTCCAGTCACACTGCTGTATGACTTTCTAACCACTCCGAACGGATTGGCCGAATGGTTTGCGGACGGTGTGGACATGAAAAATGATGTGTATACTTTTGATTGGGATGGTCAAAAGCAGAATGCAAAAATCCTCAATGCAAAAATCGACACCTATATCCGTTTGCGTTGGCTCGATAAACCGGAAGGTTCTTACTTTGAATTCCGCCTCGACCAAGATGAATTGACAAATGAGGTTTCCCTTACCATAACCGATTTCGGTGAAAGTGAAGATGACATTGCCACTTCCCGCCGTTTGTGGGATTCGCAGATCCAACGACTTGTCAAGGCTTTGGGAACTTATTAATCTGGAAGAAGTCTTTCCCGTCAACACTTTTTATCCCCTATTTTTGCGCTGCTGATGCGCACCTTTTTTTCCTTAGTGAAACATTCGAAGTATTTCCTGATTCCTTTCGGGATATTCCTTCTTGTAGCCGGATTTTTTTTCACGCAATATTCAAAGGAAGAGATTCATATTGCCATCAATAAAGTCTATTCCGGATTCGGGGATTTCATCATGCCCAAGGTTACACTCATGGCCGATGGAATTACAATTACGGTTTTGGTTTTGCTGATGTTTGCCTGGAACAGGCGTTATGCCCTTTTTACCGGTATCGCCTGTCTTGTCGCTTCCGCAATTACACAAATCCTCAAGAGCACGATTTATTACGGCGCCCCGCGACCGAAATTATTTTTCGCCACCCCTTCCCCACTCCGTTTTGTTCCGGGCGTGCATAACTTGAGCTACGATACTTTCCCATCCGGACATACCACTGTCGCGTTCGCATTCTTATTTTCTCTTGTTTTTACGGTAAAGAGTGATTGGCTGAAAACGGGATTGTTTTTTCTTGCGTTGCTCATCGGCTACTCGAGAATTTATCTTTCACAGCATTTTCTCGAAGATGTTTATGGAGGATCGATAATCGGTACCATCACTTCCTTGCTGATTTTTACGTTTGCCGTAAAAATGAATTGGCTGAAACAAAGTGACACTAAAATTGCGAATGAAAGCTAAATCATTTCTTCCTGCATTTTTCATTGCGATCGGGGCGTTGATTTTATTTGTGCCCTTTCTCGGACAGGTGCATCTTTTCGACTGGGATGAAATCAATTTTGCGGAATGCGCGCGGGAAATGCTCGTGAGCAAGAATTACTCCACCGTACAAATCGATTTTTTGCCTTTCTGGGAAAAACCACCGCTCTTCATCTGGATGCAAGCCGTTTCCATGAATGTTTTTGGTGTGAATGAATTTGCAGCGCGTTTGCCGAATGCCATTTGTGGTGTTGTAACACTACTTGCCGTTTATTCCATCGGCAAAAGGATTTATGATGAAAAATTCGCGCGTATCTGGGTGCTTGCCTTCGCGGGATCGCTGCTTCCCAATTTCTATTTCCATTCCGGAATCATCGATCCCTGGTTCAACCTTTTCATTTTTCTCGGCATTTACCAATTCGCGATTTATTCGAACGATTTCCCTTCCGTTTCTACACAAAAGTTTTTCAACAGCAGGATTTTCCTCTCCGCATTTTTCATTGCACTTGCGGTTTTAACCAAAGGTCCGGTTGCTTTGCTGGTTTTCGGATTGTGTTTTCTCTTCTGGAGAATCCGTAAACGGAGTGCGGTGATGAGTTGGAAACATTTTTTCCTCTTTGCACTGATCGCGCTGTCAATTCCCGGAATCTGGTTTCTTGCTTTGGTGGCACAGGGAAAAGGCCATCTCGTTGTAGAATTCATCCTTTATCAGATACGATTGTTTTCCACCGAAGATGCCGGTCACGGGGGAAGTTTTTTTTATCACTGGTACATCCTGTTCATCGGATGTTTTCCCGCTTCCATTTTCGCCATCCGCTCGTTGCTGAAAAAATCGGGTGACACTCCCTTTGAGTTGCACATGATCAAATGGATGCGGATTTTATTTTGGGTGGTGTTGATTCTCTTTTCAATCGTCAAGACAAAAATCATTCACTATTCCTCGCTCTGTTATTTCCCGCTCACCTACCTCGCTGCATACACGGTCTACAAACTTTATACAGGAATTTTCGAATGGAAAAAATGGATGACGATTCTGCTTTCAGTCATCGGACTGCTTTTCGTCTGGGCATTTTCATTGATTCCCTTCATCGAACGTTTCAAGAATGACCTGATCGCTTCGGGTTGGATGAACGATCCATTTGCTGTCGGTAATCTGCAGGCAACCGCCGATTGGAAAGGATATGAATGGATCGCGGGAATCATTCTTGCTGTGGGAATCATTTCCACGTTCCTGTTTTTGCGGAAAAGCAATTTCCAGAAAGCGATTCCTGTCCTGTTCATTTCCGTTCTCATTTCCACAACCATGGCGGCTGTCATGATCGCTCCACGCATTGAGGAATATTCGCAGAATGCCGCAATCGAATTCTGGCAATCACATGCGCATGAGAAATGCCATTTGGAAAGTGTCGGCTATAAAAGTTACGCGCAATATTTTTATGGGAATGTGCAACCCGGAAT
>CAYMZV010000194.1:0-1506 GCA_964394965.1 uncultured Chryseobacterium sp. | reverse complement strand
TTGAAACCGATCCCGCTTACCTCGCATGGAAAAAAGACAATGAGAAACAGTTGACGAATCCCGCCTCAAGCTTATCGGAAAATGAAATCAACATGCAACGCGAATGGATGTTGAGGGGAACTGCAAATGTCGATTGCCCAGTTTATTTTGTCTGCAAGAATACGTTTGAATCGGATATGCTGAAAAATTATCCGCTGTTGAAAAAGATCGGCGAGAAGAATGGATTTGTTTTTTGGGAACGGCCGATGAATCAATAATCAAACTTTTTTGCCACCAAGGCACGAAGACACTAAGGTTTACACAAGCGTTTTTTTTCAGGTAAAATCCTTCGTGCGTTTGTGTTTTAGCGGCGAATTTTCCTTCTGCGGTAAAACCCCGATTCCTGATGTTGGAATAAAATATCTTTTGCCTCCTCCACATTTGCAGCTGCATGCGAATTCGAATTTCCCGATCTGAAATTTTTCTGGTTGGGATTATTCGGAACCGGAGCACAACCCGATTTTGTATTGTGGAAAAGCACATCCGTCGTTCCAGGTCCGACGAGATACATTTTATTGTCGGGACAGATCATGTACACGGTTGGAAAATAAGTGATATGGTAATTGACCATGAATTTATTGATCGTGTCGCTGCTCGGATCGATGATGGGAAAATCCGTTCCTGCAATCCAATTGCCAACCGTCTTTTTCCCCGTTCCATTCAAGTCATTCGAATTCGTACTTCCATCACCCTCAATCAAAAAAACACAACACGATTGGTCAACCGTTCCATTCGGTCCATGCTCGGCATACAAACTGTCGAGTGAACGTTGCCTGTGATAATGCCAGCAAGGTCCGCACCAAGTGGAGGACACATCAATGAAAACGGTTTTCCCTTTTGCCGTCAAGTCATACAAATGCCAGACTTTTTTGTTGATGTCGGTCATTGTCCAATCGGGAGCGGTGCTTCCCTGCGGGAGTTGTGCGAAAGAGAAAAGCGGCAGCAGTAAAGTGACAGCGGCAGTGAAAATGAAATGGCGGGAAATAGTTTTTTTGTAATTCATGATGCGGAATTTGAAATCTAATTTACCTTGAAAATGTAATGAGTGGACAGCGAAAAATCGAAAATGAAAAAATATTCAATCAACACTTCGAAAATTATGCCAATCTAAAATCTAAAATCAAGCATTCTAAAATCACTTCTTCACCGGAGCTTTATACAATTCACTCTTCATCAATCCCCATTTGTTGAAACGGTGCTTGAATGAAACGGCCATGCAACCCAAACCGTATTTCAAGCTGCGGCGGAAATTGATGGATGATGCCTCTTCAAAATATTTTGTCGGACAAGTGATTTCCGCGATCTCAAATCCCGCATAAACAATTTGCGAAAGCATCTGGTTGTCGAAGACAAAATCGTCGGAGTTCTTGTCCAACTCCAGCGATTCCAGAACCTCCCGCGAAAACGCCCGGTAGCCGGTGTGATATTCGGAAAGCTTCGCGCCCAACAGCACGTTCTCGGCGAAGG
>CAYMZV010000193.1:0-8248 GCA_964394965.1 uncultured Chryseobacterium sp. | reverse complement strand
TTCTATATTTACATGGCGTTCATCGTTAAAGATTTTATCATTCCGAATGAGGAAGAAAAAAACATTCTTGAGCCATGGTTTTTCCTCTCTGTTTATTTTTTTCTGTTGCTTTTGTTTTGCTCAACAGAATGAGACGGATTCCCTGAAAGCTTTACTTCACCGTACTCCGGTGGACAGTACAAAATTGCGCCTGCTTGTTGCATTAAGTGAAGCGTGTGCGGATAATGATATTTTGAATTACACGCAACCGGCCGAAGAACTTGCGGATAAACTTTTATCCTACAATACAGATGAGAAAAGCAAAAAAAAGATTCTAAAACTGAAAGCGCAATCGCTCAATAATACGGGTTATGCATTTATGCAAAGGGGTGAAATTACCAAGGCTCTTGATTATTATCACCGCAGTCTTGACATTTCTGAAAACCTTCGCGATAAACCCCAAATTGCAAATTCACTAAACAATATTGGATACATCTACCAACAGGAAGGCGATGAACAGAATGCGCTTGACTACTTTGGCAAAAGTCTTTCCATCCACGAACAGATTGCCGACAAGGATGGTGTTCCGAATTTGTTGAACAACATTGGACTCATTTATGAGAATAGGAATGAAATTCCCCGGGCACTGGATTATTTCAACCAAGGATTAAAAAGTGCAAACGAAATAAAGGACGAAAAGAGTGTCGCCCTCACATTGGGAAACATAGGATACGCATATATGAAGCAATCCGACTTGCCTAAAGCGCAGGAAAATTATTTGAAGGGTTTGGCCATCGAGAAAGAAATAGGCGACAGTGCGGGAATGGCATTTTCACTCAATTACCTTGCTGATCTGTATTTCCAAGAGGGAAAATTGAAGGAGGCATTGTTGAATTGCGACAGTTCCTTGAAATTGTCACGCAAGATGGATATTGTTGAAAATTCGCGCAATGCTGAAAATCTTCTTTATCATATCTACAAAAAAATGGGAGATTCAAAAAACGCATTGCAGCATTATGAGGAATATGTTGTGATGCAGGACAGCATCGAAAATGAGGAAACACGCAAGTCCGCCGAAAAAAAACAGTTTCAATACGAATATGAGAAAAAGGAAATTGCGATGAAAGCCGCCCAAGAAAAAGAACATGCATTGGCTGTTTTGGAAGACAAGAAAAAAAACAGCATCCTCATTTCAGTCCTGGCTGGCTTTGTCCTATTGGTGATATTTTCCGCTTTCCTGCTTAACCGTTTCCGTGTGACAAGCCGACAAAAGAAAATCATTGAGGAGAAAAATAAAATTGTCGAAAAAAAGCAAAAGGAAATCCTCGACAGCATTCATTATGCGAAACGCATTCAGCAAAGTTTGCTGCCTACGGAAAAATATATTGTAAAGAATTTGAAAAGGCTGAAAGATTAAAATAAGATCCGATTCAAACACATTGAAAAGTTCCGCTTAAAAAAACATTTTGCAACAGTTATCTGAATTTTCAGGTGGCGGCTTTTAATTAAATAAAAATCAGCCCAAAATAATGTATACATTCCTTACAAAGAGAACTGCATTTTTCCTTGACCAATCCAGTTTCAGTCGGCAATTTTACGATTGCAACCAGTTCTCCAACCACTACGAAACATCAATTTATAAAAAACATAAATTAGATCGCGACTTAGTATTCAGGAAAACCATATTTCCACCGAAACAGCCGTCAATTCCCAAATCAATTATTCATGAAAAATGAAAATCTAGCAGTTCTGGAAAAATGGTTCGAAGGATTCAATTCAAAAAACCTGGATCTTCTTCTTTCGCTTTACAGTGACCATGCGGAACATTTCAGCCCCAAGCTGAAAATCAGAAAACCGGAAACCGATGGATGGATAAAAGGGAAAGAACAATTGCGGGATTGGTGGAAAGATGCGTTTGAAAGATTGCCCGAATTGCATTATCAACCGAATTATTCCATTGCCGACGATAAAAATGTTTTTGTGGAATACATCCGAACAACTCCCGGTGAAGATGACCTGACTGTCGGCGAGGTTCTCTGTTTCGAAAATGGCTTGATCGTCAAGTCGAAAGTTTTCCATTCCTGAAAAATTTGACTTGCCTGAATTGTTTCAGGCAATGCAGTTTTCCGATAAAGGATTTTGGCAATATTATTGCATCTTTATAATTATAATTGCGGCAATGATAAAACATAAAAAAAACCGCTCTACCCTATTCAAAAAAATTGTCTTAACCCAAATCATTTTAAAATCATGAAACTGTTACTCGCCATTTTATCAGTCCCTTTATTATCCTTCACCTTATTGCAGGATTCCGGAAATGATTTCGACAAACAACTGAATGATGTCGTTTCCGATTTCAAGCAGAATATTTTCGATCAGCAAAAATGCCAGACAGCCAGTCAGAAAGCCGGAACCATTTCAGATGACATTACGGATGCAATGAATGCCGATGGCGTGAGCAAATCAGACCTGAAAAAATTGGAGGGTTTGAAAAAAGAGGCGATCGCACTTCAGGATTATATCGGCGCAGTCGGCAACTTGGACGGAGGATTTGCAACAGTCGACAATTTGAATCTTGCCAATTCCCGCGTAAATGGAAATATCAACTCCGTTTCGAATGGGAAATTCTGCTCCGACATCATTTCCGTTTCAATCGGCGATTATATCTGCTACCTGGCTGAAAACAACAACGACAAGATCACTTCCGTGAATTACAGATGGAAAGGACCGGATGGAACAAAATCAGGAAGCGGAACGATAAATGTATTTGCACATTCCATTGCTGCGATGTACAGCAATCGTGCCGATCCCAAAGTGAACAAGGTGGAATTTTTGGGATTGACTTGCAAATCGAAGTAATTGAATCCATTCACAACAGGAATGGATTTTCATAATGTGAAAAGTGGATTTATCCATTCAAAAAACCAGATGAGCATTAGGAATTTCATTTTCATATTTTTTTCTGCACTCCTGTTTGGTTCATGGCAAACAAATCAGGATCCATGCGGCGTAGTTGAAATCGTTCACAATCCCGTTCATGAAGCTTATCTCTGGTCGCCCGACAGTTCTGCTTTTCTCGTGAATAAAAAAGATTCCGCCGGCGTTTATCAGATTTTTGTTGGGCGAAAAGGAGATACAAAACCAATTTGCATTTCGCTGAATGGTCCCGATAAATCTTGGGCGGGCAGAAATAAAATGCAGGTGAATTGGCATCCTTCTGGAGCATGGATCATTTGTGCAGTTGAAAAGGAAAAATACAATGAGCAATGGTTGAAAGGCACTAAGGGCGGAAGAAAAATGCTGGAAGGTTGGTTGCAATGCGGTTTGTGGACGGACATTTGGGCGGTCAAACCCGATGGAAGTAAATGGTGTTTGCTTTCAACTACAGAAAGCGGCATGACAGGACCCGCCTTTACACCCGATGGGAAAAAATGTGTTTGGGCCGAAGCGCTTGACAGTGCCAATCTCATGAAAGATAAATTCGGCAAGTGGAGATTGATGTTGTCAGAATTCGGAATGGATGCGCAAGGCAATGCGTGTTTCACTTCAAGCAAAAACATAAATCCCAAAGGTGCGGTTTGGGTGGAGCCCGGTAATTTTTCCCCTGATGGAAAATCCATTTTGCTTTCTTCCGACATCGGACTGAAAGATGCGCGCGGACAGGATCAATTCATTCTTGACATTACAAATGGAAATATTGTCAACCTTACAAATTCGCCAACTGTTTGGGATGAGCACGGAGTATTTTCTCCCGACGGAAAAAAAATACTTTTCATGAGTTCCTATCCTTACCGTGATGATCCGAATTCGGACAAGGTGACTTCAATCAAAACGGAATTCATGTTGATGAATGCTGATGGATCCGGACTTGAGCAACTCACGCATTTCCGAACGAAAGGATATCCCGAATCTTCAAGTGGAATTGCTGCAACAGGATTTTTCAGTAGCGACGGTAAAACCATTTATGCACAAACACTGGTATATCCGACTTACGAAAACTGGATCATCCGTTTGAAAGGTCCATGCGGCAATGCGGATGCAGCGAAATGATTTTAGTGTGCTGTTTCACATGCAAAAATCATCAGGAGGAAAGTGAAAATGAAACCCGTGTTTGATTATTGCGGAAGAGCGTACCCGAAAGCCCTTGATGCCGTTATTGAAATCCTATTCCCAAATAAAATATACATCGTATAAATCCCATAAGATTTCCCATACGGAAAGGCTGAACACAATTTCTTGCGTTCAGCCTTCATTATCTTTCAAAGTATCGCTATGACTTCACTCCACTTTGAAAAATTTATTTTTTCGTCTTGTCCGAATCAATGTCGATTCCCGTTGTATCCGGATTGATTTCCCTTTTCGGTTTATCGAATTTGCTTTTGGTCTCAGACTTTGTTTCTGTCTTGTCATTGTCACAATCACTTCCGGAATGATCGGAATTGTTTTCCGTTGACGTATGATCGTTTTGATTCGTCTTGTCTGGATTTTCAGGGTTTTTCATTTGAGTGGAATTTAGTAATGGTTCATGGGATGATTGCAAATCCTATTCTAATTCTGAACCATGTGAAACTCTTTCCTATCATTGCCATCCATATAGTAATACCAGAATTCCTTTTCTTCGAGCTTCAGGATATACAGGGTTTCCGATGATTGGTTGTTGATTCCATTGATCTGTATTTGTGTATCCTTGCTTTGGAATGTCCAAGTTCCTGTTCCGGAGAAATTCCCGAATGCGTAGGAGAAATTCCCGTCTTTACTGTATGTTTCCGTGTAACCGGCAAACAGGGAAGTGTAATCGTTTCCGTTTTTCTTGTAGTTGTCCACTTTCCAGGTATTCGCCACACGTTCCGTTCTTGAATGAATGCTGAACATCGGGCCATCGGGATATTTTTTACAACCATCAATGGTCATCGTCATCGTTCCTGCAAGAAGAAAGATAAATAGGGAAATTTTGTTTTTCGTTTTCATAAAAATTATTTTTTTTTAGATTTTAAATCCAATCGTGAATTGAATCCATTTGTTTTTATAACGTGGGGTCGAAGAGGTTCCGTTTCCGTTATTGGTCTGGAAATCCCAACCCATTCTTCCGGAAATGACAACGTGATAGATGTTGATGTCGGCGCCTCCCACAAAACCGAGGATGTTTTTGCGGATGTTGTCGTTGTTGAAATCCTGCTCTTGCACGGAACTGTTTGCACCATACGTGTAAACATCCTTTTCATGCATGAGATAAGAATATTGCGGTCCCGCAACGATCGTCAAAAACTCAATCGGCTTCACCTGTACCTGAAGTGGAATATCGATATAAGTGGTTGTTCTTGAAAATGAATAAGGAGATCCTGCCAATGTTCCCGATCCTTGAAATCCTTTTTGCGAAATCAACGCTTCGGGTTGAATACCCAAAAATTTCCCGATCGGAATTCCGAAGAAGGCTCCACCTGCAAAACCCACTCGCGGATCAGCCTTGAAATCCTGCCCCTTCTCATCCCACACATTGGAGTAATTCAATCCCGCCTTCACACCGAATTGAAATTTTCCGCGCGGATCAGTGTCTGCATCCTGTGCCTTCAGCACTGTGGTTCCCATTGAGAAACACAAAATGCCGATTGTAATAATTGATTTTTTCATGATTTTATGATTTTTAAGTTGAATGATTCTTTCTGGAAAACCCATTATGAATACAGGACAAAGGTGGGGTGCTTCATGCGTTGATGCTTTACATAACTATTTTAATATGTTACATCATTCACACATCCCCATTGGAGGAATTGCGATTGATCCGATAAATGAAATTGGAATAACTGAAAATGGAAACCCTATTTTTTCAATTCCATCTTTCCCTTTTGGATAAGATCGAGATGAAAAGATTCTTTCAGCGGATCGGACGACTCAAGGATTGCACTCAGTTTTATGGTGTAATTGTACTGGTCCTTGTTGATGATGACTTGGAAAATCGTTTTCCCAATATTGTCCACATCAATCTCAATCGGAATCTCGACAAAGGTTATCCCATCGGGTTTAATGACGATCGGTTCGAGAAAATTTCCTTTCAGGTCTCCCTGTTCGGAAATTTTCATTGCGTAGCTCATGCTTTTAATCGACAGTGCAACAGCACTGAAGTTGGTTATCTTGATCCTGGCAGTTGCAAGAATGGATTTGAAACGCACTTTCCTGTATTTCACTTCCACAACTTCCAATTGCGGCGGCTGCGGTATTTTCAGTCTCGCCGATCGATTGATGGGAATTTCCGCCTTTCCGAAAACAGTCGAATATTGAAGGGAAACATTCACGGCATAACTGGCACTGTCGCCGATTTTGCGTTGCGCCTTCAGGTCTTTCAAAAGTGCGACGTACGGGATTTTCAAGGAAAAATCCATTGTGTCTTTGCCATAACCGTGCAACACCATTCCAATGAATTTCTGATTTTGCAGATAAGCTTTATTGAACAGTGAAATGGTGTATTTGATCGTATCGATTTCAATTTTCAGAAATGTCTTGTTCCTCACCGTCAACTTGGAACTGATGTAGGAGGTGTCGTTTTTTATTTCAATATGAATGTCACCGATTTGTTCCACTTCAGGAATATAATGCAACATGATCCGGCCACGGAAAATGAAAATGACTCCTCCGGCAACAATGGCCAAGACAAGAATGGAAATGAGAATGCGTTTGATCATGGTTTTTATTTGATACGGCAAAAATTAAAATGGATTCTATCTTTTTTTCTAAATCTCCAAAGCCTTATTTTCTTCACTGATTCTCACCCACAATACAATTGCATTGAGGAACGAAAAAACGATTGCCGTGAAATACAAATGGAAAATCAGGGGAATGATTATTATTTCCGCAACAACAATTGCATAGTTCGGATGCTTCATGAATTTGTAAGGCCCTTTTTTTATCAAGGGAACATCGGGGATGTGAAAGATTTTTGTGTTCCAGTATTTTCCCAAAGACGAAATGACCCATACCTTGAATGCAAGCAGTAAAAAATAAAAAATGAGAAGCGGTAAATCGCAGGTTGGTTTTGTTTGCAGGCAATATTCGACAATCAATGACACGATGAACAAAACATGCAAAGCCACAATGAAGGAATAATGACCTTTGCCGTATTCAACCGCATCGTTCTGCAACAGCCATTTTTCATTCCTTTTCGAAAGGAACAATTCGCCGAGACGAAGAAGAATGACAAAGGAAATGAACAGGATGAAAATCATTTTAGGACTTATTCATTTGCAATAAGATCATTTCGCTGGAAAAGCCCGGCCCCATTGCCACCATCAATCCGTAACCATCCTCAAACCCTCTGGAATAAAATTTTTCCAAAACATATAAAACCGTCGGACTCGACATGTTCCCGTTTTCATTCATGACTTCCCTCGTATTTTTCAAAAAATCTCCCTCCACTTTCAATGAATCGGTGTAAGCGGTCAATACCTTTTTCCCTCCAGGGTGGAAAATGAAATTCCTGATGTCACTCAAAAGCAAATCGTTTTTTTTCAAAAAAGCCGTGACGTCTGTATGGATATTATTCGCGATGATCGTTGGAATATCCTGTGAAAACAAAACCTTGAATCCCTTATCCAGAAACTCCCATCCCATGACACCCAGCGAATCGTAATACAATTTGCTTTGCGTCGCGAGGAATTTCACGCTCTTCAGTGTTTTGTTTTTCCGATTGTCACCTTCAATGATACAAGCGGCCACTCCATCCGCAAACAAACTTGAACCGATGAAATTGCTTTTGCTGTAATCATTCCGCAAAAAAGTCAGCGAACACAACTCAACGGCAACCAACAATACAACTGCATCCGGATTCGCCTGCGCAAGGATGTTTGCCTTTGCAAAACCGGAAACACCACCGGCGCAACCCAAACCGAAGACAGGAATACGGCTGACATTCTGATTCAATTTCATCTTGTTGATGATGAGTGCATCCAAACTCGGAGTGGCAAGTCCGGTTGTGGAAACGAAAATGATATCCGTGATTTCCCCTTTTTCAATTTGCGCAGACAAAAGGCATTGTTCAATCGCGTTGACAGAATATTCCAATGAGATTCGGACATACTCCGCGTTCTGATCCTGAAAACTGTGAACGGAAGAATAATAATCAAGCGGTTTGCAAAAATTCCGGGTTTTTATTTCCGTATTGTCAAAAGCACTCATCATCCGTTCCACTTGCGGAAAAGACGGTAAGAATAAATCCTTCGCACATTGTTTTACTTCCTGTTGATCCGTCCGCAACAGAAGCAACGCAAACAACAGGAAG
>CAYMZV010000192.1:0-8287 GCA_964394965.1 uncultured Chryseobacterium sp. | reverse complement strand
CCCGCGGAAGCGAAATTGGTGAGGCACTTTTACAAGCTTAAAAATTATGGTGAACAGAAAAAGCGTGCTGAACTTTTTGACATCATCTTCAACAAGAAAATAACGGACGATAAACAGGCGGCAAAAGCACTTGGCTATTCAAATCAGGCCAGTGCATTCAAGAACCTGAAAGTGCGTTTGAAATCGGATGTGCTTTCCATTTTATTGATGCAGGAATGTTCCTCGAAATTTTCCACGCCTTATGCACAAGCCATGTTCAGCTGCAAAAGGAGTTTGATGCAGGGGGAAATTCTCATGAGCCGTGGAATTTACGATGAGGCACTTGACATGTTGAAGAAAGCGGCGAAACAGGCCAAGAAATTCGAACTTTTCGGAGAGCAGGTTTTGATTGAGGACCTTGCGCGCAACCATCTTGCACTCCGCAACAAGGCTTCCGCCTTCGAGGAAATTTCCAGTTCCATTGAGGAAAGTTACAGCCGGTTGGGACAATTGCTTGAGGTGAAAAAGAAACATTATGAAATAAATATTCCGGGACTTCTTGCCATTGATTCCTTTGATGAGTATCGGGTGAAAGGCATGCAAATCATGAATGAACTTTCGAAAGTGAGCAACATGTCGAGTTCATCAAGAGTGAAATTATTCCACGACTTGACTTCGCTCCATTATTTTTCTTCCATTCACGATTTTGATTCCGCATTGCAGCATGCAACAAGATTGCTCAAGGCGGTGGAAACGGATACGGTTGTGATGTCGAAATCGAATCAGGCCGGAGTGAATATGGAACTTGCCAATATTTATCTCAATGTCGGCAAATATGAAAAGGCAATTGCGCACGCTTCAAACGCCGTTGAGCTTTTCAAACCGGGAATGATCAATCAATTGCATTCGTATGTCATTTTGTTTTTCGCCCATTTCCGCAATAACGATATGACCAACGCATCAAAAGTAATCCGCATCGCATTGGATCATCGGCTCGTGAAAAACCAGGAACGCTCCCTGATGGCTTCACGTCTGCACCTGTTGCGTGCGGGACTCGCATTCAGCGAAGGCGATTATGAGTTGAGTGCTGCCATACTGCGCGAAAATGCTGAACTGGTGCAAGACAAGGAAGGATGGATGCCGGGTTATTTTTTGCTGGACTCTCTGATTCTCCTCGAGAAAGAGGAAGTAGATCTTGCAACATTCAGGATAGAGGCATTCCGGAAATTATTGCGCCGTCATGGGTTGGACAAAAAAGAATATCGCATTTGGGAAATCACAAGCTTGCTCCGTCAGTTGGTCCGCGAAAATTGTGACTATACGAAACTCGTGAAAAAACAAAACCGCAACATCAACATGTTGACGGAAGCGAAAGCGAATTTTTATTTCAATCCCGCCAGCTATGAAGTCATTCGTTTCGACCAATGGCTTTTGAAAAAAGGATTTGGAAACATCCAGATTCAAAGTCCCAAAACAATTGCGGCAAAATCCTAGCGATTGACTGTTTCTAAAGGACAATTCCAGTGGAGAGGGTTTTCATTTGCAAGTAAGAATTCATTATCAAATAATATTTTTCTTACATTGTTATTTGAAAATTCCCACCCATCATGAAAAAATCATACTCCATTTTATTTTGTGCGCTGTCTTTTTTTATTGCACAAAATATTTTCGCGCAATGCGGCCCGACAATTTCCTGTCCTTCCAACATTACCGTAAATAATACCACCGGCATTTGTGGGGCAGTTGTCAATTATCCGCCTGCAACCGCTTCCACTACCTGTGTGGGAACAACTACAGTCTATTCGGAAACATTTCAAGCCGGTGTTGGCGCTTGGACACTCAATGTAAATACGGGAACCAATGCAGCAACTCCCAATAGTTGGGAAGTGAATGCAAGTGAAGGTGGGGTGACGCCTCCCGGATGTGGTGTGGCGAACAATGGGGATCTGACCCTGCACGTTACCTGCACTTCCGCTTTCTGTGGAACTTTAATAACCGGCGCAGTTTACAACGCTGCAAAAACATCGAACAAGCGTGCCGAATCCCCGTTGATCAATACAACAGGTTATTCGAACCTTACCTTGAATTTTGACTTTATCTCGAATGGTGATGGTTTGCTCGATAATGCTTCTGTTTTGTACAATGATGGAAGCGGGTGGCAGGTACTTACCGCAAGCATTAAATCTCCTGTATGCGGTGGCGGTCAGGGGCAATGGACTGCCTATACGGCAACACTTCCGGTTTCATGTGAAAACAATCCGAACCTGCAAATCGGTTTTAATTGGACAAACAATAACGATAATGTGGGAACCGATCCGTCGATTGCCATCAACAACATTACCATTACATCGCCAGTCGCAAGTCCGCCAGTGATCACTTACAATTATCCGAGCGGTTCCTTGTTTCCTGTTGGAACAACGAATGTTATTGCAACAGCAACAGACGCATTGAACAACATGGCTTCATGTTCGTTTCAGGTTACAGTAAACGACATTCAGCCTCCGGTAATAAATTCCTGTCCCGCCGATATTACAGTTCCGGTAAATAACGCCGGTTGCACTGCCATCGTGAATTGGACAGCGCCAACAGCAACCGACAATTGCGCGAGTCCTTTGCTCACCTCTACAAGCAATTCAGGTTCTGTTTTTCCAGTGGGAACAACGCCGGTTACCTATACCGCAACAGACGCCAGTGGAAATTCAACAACTTGCAGTTTTAATGTTACGGTAACGAACAATCTTGCTGCAACGGCAACATCAACCGACGCGCAATGTTTCAATACATCAACATGCTCTGCCATGATGAATGTAAGTGGTGGACAACCTTCCTATTCTTATTCCTGGTCTCCTTCAGGTGGAACCGCAGCTTTGGCAAATAATCTGTCGGCAGGAACTTATTCGTGCACAGCAACAGACGCCAATGGATGTTCGGTTACAAATACTGTAACTGTAAATAATCCTGCACCGATTGCGGGAAGCCAATCGGTAACTATTTGTTCCGGCCAATCCGTAACCGTTGGTACGAGTGTTTACACAACAGCAGGTGTGCATGTAGATGTGTTGACATCCGCTTCGGGTTGCGACAGTACGGTAACCACAACAATTGCAGTCAATCCCTTGCCTGTTGTAACGATAAATTCCACAATGGCAGCTTTGGAATGTGAAGGACATACCGACACATTGGTTGCAAGTGGCGCACTCAATTATTCATGGAGCACAAGTTCAACGAACGATACGATTTTTGTTGTGCAATCGCCGGGAACAACACAGTGGATTGTTGTGGGAACAGATGGAAACGGTTGCAGCAATTCCGATACGGCAAATGTTATCGTGAGCGCACTTACGCCGATAAACATGAACATGAGTTCTATCGATACACAATGCGTGAGCATTTCGTTCGTGGATTTGACAAACGTCTGTTCTCCAAGTGGAGGAACCTGGACTGGTCCGGGCGTTACTGGAATGTCGTTTGATCCCGCCAGTGCTGGAGTAGGCACACACACGCTCATGTATTCGGTGACGAATGTTGACGGTTGTGTGAGTTCGGCAACGGGAACCATTTATGTGGATGTGTGTACGGGAATGAATAACTCCGTGACAGAAAATCAAATCGATCTTTACCCCAACCCGAACAATGGGGATTTCATTTTGGAAACCGGAGGAAAAGCATTGGTTGAAATATATAATTCCATTGGGGAATTGGTGTTGAGCGAGAATCTTGTCGCCGGAAAGAATAGTTTGTCATTGGGAAATGCGGCCAACGGAATTTATCTGGTGAAAATTTCCTCGAATGATAACGTAAAATTAATAAGGGTGGTGAAAGGAAACTGATAAGACCAATCATTCCTCATCTGTACTTAAAGCGCGTTTCATTTTCACTGACAAATTTGGAACATGTAAGTTTGGAATCTGGAATCTCTACTTAGAGTTTTGGGATAGTCCCCGTCATTTCCCTTCGTCAAATCCCGTTTCGCGATTTTTTCTTACCTTTTATCTTTGTTACAGCATTCCTAGTTCAACTTAAAATGTCAATAGGCAGGTACTTTACCCTTGTCTTCGTTTTTTGTTTCTGTTCCGTTCTTGTCTTTTCACAGAACAGGGGAATTTCCATTCCCGAGAACCATACACCCATTCTGAAATTCGAGGAAAATAAAAACCAGTTTGATCCGCGTGTGCAGTATGAAGTGGACATGAGCAGGAATGGGAAATTGTTTCTCGAAAAAAACACGTTCACTTATCTGTTTTGGAATCAGGATGAAATAGAAGAGATGCATCATCCCGCCAACGGCGCCAATCCTTCCCAATGGCAAAATGGTGTTACCGTTCATTTCAATTCCTTCAAGGCGCAATTCATCGGCGCCAATCCCGATCCGGGTATCTCCGCAGAAAATCCGGTTTCCTATTACAAGAATTATTTCATCGGCAACGATGAAAGCAAATGGGCGTCGGATGTAAAGTTGTATAATGACATAACTTATTCCGAACTCTATCCTTCCATCGACGCACGTGTCTACAGCAAGGAAAACAATCTCGAATATGATTTTGTGGTGAATGAAGGCGGTGACGCGAATGCCATAAAAATAAATTATTCAGGAGCCGACAGGATTTTCATCAAGGATGGCAATCTGGAAATTGAAACGGGACTTGGAAATATCACCGAGCAAAAACCGTATGCCTATCAAGTGATTGACGGTGCTGAAGTTCCTGTAAAATGTTTTTTCAGGTTGAATGGGAATACGGTGGGTTTCGATTTGCCCAATGGTTACGACAAATCAGAAACGCTGGTCATCGATCCGACATTGATCGTTTCCACTTTCAGCGGTTCCACTTCCGACAATTGGGGATATACTGCAACGTATGATGCAGCGGGAGATATTTATGCCGGAGGAATTGCAGCTGCCATCGGATATCCTACAACAGTGGGTGCCTATCAAACCACTTTCGGCGGCGGCGGTTGCGGTGGGAATTGTTACCCGTTCGATATTTCATTGACAAAATACAATCCAACGGGAACGGCTTTAATCTATTCCACATTACTCGGCGGCACCGACAATGAACAACCGCAAAGCATTATCGTCGACAACAATAATGATCTTTTTGTAATGGGAAGAACATTCTCTCCGAATTTTCCCGTTACTGCCGGTGCTTATGATGCGAGTTACAATGGCGGTTCCGATATCATCGTTTCAAAATTCAATGCTGCGGGAACCGCATTGCTCGGTTCCACTTTTATCGGAGGTCCGGGCGATGATGGTGTAAACATCAATGCGGATTTCTACACTTGGAATTCGCTCAAGTACAATTACGGTGATGATGGAAGAAGCGATATTGAAACGGACAATGCGGGAAATGTGTACATCGCATCATCCACACAATCGGCAGCGTTTCCGGTTACCGCTGGAGCGTATCAAACCTCTTTCGGCGGTGGATTGCAGGATGCCATTGTTTTCAAATTCAACGGCACACTCACGGCATTGGCGTTCAGTACTTTTTTGGGTGGCAATGCCGATGACGCAGGATATTCCATCGCGTTGAATGCGGCAAATGAAATTTATGTTTCCGGTGGAACCGCCAGCCCGAATTTTCCCACAACACTCGGTGCACTTCACTCCACATTCCAAGGAGGAATGGCTGATGGATATATCACGCATCTGAATGCAACAGGTTCCGGTATTCTGCAATCCTCGTTTGTCGGCACTCCCGGTTATGACCAGGCTTATTTTGTGCAGCTCGATCAGAATTCCAACATTTATCTCTACGGACAAACAACGGGAGCGTATCCAGTCACTGCAGGAGTTTATTCCAATGCGAATGGTGGACAATTCATTCACAAATTGAATCCAACATTGAGTGCAACAATTTATTCCACCGTTTTCGGTTCGGGCGGAAATCTTCCGAATATTTCGCCAGCCGCTTTTTTGGTCGACACCTGCGAAAATGTTTACACATCGGGTTGGGGCGGACAATGCATTCCTTATGGAAGTACAGGTTCGACATTGGGAATGCCGGTTACCGCCAATGCTTTTCAATCGACAACTGACGGTTGTGATTTTTATTTTTTCGTGTTGAGAAAAAATGCACTTTCTCTCTGGTACGCATCCTATTTCGGTGGCGTGAATGGATCGGATGAACATGTGGATGGAGGAACAAGCCGATTCGACAAGCGTGGCGTTATTTACCAATCCGTTTGTGCGGGATGTGGCGGAACAAATAATTTCCCGACAACGGCAGGAGCGTGGTCGCAAACGAACAACAGTTTCAATTGCAACAATGCCGTGATCAAGTTGGATTTCCAATTGGTCAACCTCAGTGCGATTGCAGCGGCATCTCCGTCTGATACGATTTGTGTGGGATCGACAATGAATTTTACAAACACTTCCATTGGTGCACACAATTACATTTGGCATTTCGGTGACGGAAGTTTGCCCGATACGAATGCTGTTCCTTCGCATACTTACACGACTGCGGGCTCATACACCGTTACACTTTATGCAATTGATTCCTTGAGTTGCAAAACAATGGACTCGACCCATCTGTATGTCGTTGTATTGAATCCACCGGTTGTCAATCTCGGAAACGATACGATGTTTTGTGGCGCGGTGAACTTGCAACTCAATGCCGGAAATCCTGGACTCAATTATCTGTGGAGCACCGGAGCAACGACACAAACGATTATTGCCACGACACCCGGAAATTATTGGGTGAAAGTCGACAATGGTTTTTGCAATGATGTGGACTCGATAAATATTTCAGTGTTGAGTTTACCGAATCTCGGAAACGATACCACACTTTGTCAGGGAAATACGGTGACACTCGACGCAGGAAATCCCGGATCGACTTACTTGTGGAATACCGGAGCGACTACACAAACCATTACTGCGAATGCATCCGGAACTTATTACGTTACTTCCTCTTCCGGAAATTGCCATGAATCGGATACCATCAATTTGAATTTTGTTCCATTGCCGATTGTCAATCTCGGACATGATACCACGCTTTGTCCGAGCCAGACTTTTACGTTGGATGCGGGAAATCCCGGAATGAATTTCTTATGGAGTACGGGAGCGACGACGGAAACGATTCCCGCTTCGGGCAATGCAACTTATCTCGTGACTGTTTCAAACGGTTCTTGTGCAACTACAGATTCCATTCATGTGCGCACACTTGCAGGTGTGAATCTTGGTCCCGATAAAAATCTCTGCGATTATTTATCCATTCCACTCACCGCACCGAATCTCGACAACGCAATTTATTTATGGTCGACCGGCGATACAACACAAGTCATCAATGTATCGGAACCGGGAACTTATTCTGTCCATGTTACTTTCGGACAATGTGTGCTTTCGGATACAGTCAATGTCGAAGGCGGATTCGGTTCACCGGCATTGTACATTCCGAATGCATTTACGCCGAATGGAAATGGATTGAACGAAATATTTTACGCTTATGGAACCGACATCACCACTTTCCGCATGCGGATTTTTGACCGTTGGGGAGAATTGATTTTTGAAAGTACCGATATCAATCACGGATGGGATGGATTTTACAAAGGGCGTTTGGTGCAGAATGATGTGTATGTGTGCGTAACGGATTACACCACCGAGTGTACGGGCACACAATCCAATCACAAGATCACGCATGTGACGGTGATGCGGTGATTTTCTCAATTCATTTTACTGAAAAGGAGCTGGATTTTTTTCCTGCCGACTGTCACTTTCTCTCCTGATGACGGTCATTACCCCGCGACTGCAGATGCAATTCCTTTGTATTATAACATTTAAGACCCATTATCATGAAACCGATACTTCTCGCAACCGATTATTCACCAGCGGCAAAGAATGCCGCTGACTATGCAGCACAACTTGCAAAAGCAACCGATTCGCCATTGATCATTCTGAATGTGTGGTCGCTTCCCGCTTTGGGTGGAGAAACAATTAATGTTCCGATGCCCATTGCTGAAATGGAAAGTGCGGAAGAGGAATATATCAGGACAGAAGCGGCACGCATTGAAAAAGCATGGGGCATAAAAGCAAAGTCGATGCAGACCGCAGGTTTTTCCGTTGATGAGATTCAGGATTGTTGTACGGTTTCCGATGTGTGGATTACAGTGATGGGAATGCGGCACACGGATGCGATTGAACGCGTATTCGGAAGTACGGTAACCGCTTTCATGAAACGCGATGCATTTCCATTGCTCGTTGTTCCTGAAAGAAGCAAATTCCAATTACCGAAGAAAATTCTTCTTGCTACCGATCTTTCCACAAAAAAGGGATGGGAGGAATTGGACGTGCTCAAGGAATTGGCAAAAA
>CAYMZV010000191.1:0-8374 GCA_964394965.1 uncultured Chryseobacterium sp. | reverse complement strand
TGAAGACGATGCCGAGATCCGCATGGGGCTGGAACAGCACTTGAAGCGGGAAGGGTTGCAAGATTGGCCAAAGTGAAAAAACTCCTGATCGGTCATTTTTCAGTCCGTTATCTTGACCTTCAGCTTTTGCTTGATGAGGCAAGAACCGAATTCGCCGAAACTTTCCTTGCCGAGGAAGGTGTCACCTTTTCCATTCCCGAGGAGGAATTTGTGAAAAAATAATTTTGGAAAATGTTTGACAATTCGAGTGAAAATATACCTTTGAGTCTCCTTATTTTAAATTAGTCTAAATAAGCGTATGCCAATTTCAATCCTCATAGCACAATCAAACTATCTCGTCAAGGAAGGTCTTAATTCATTGATTTCCAATGAAGAAAAGATGTTACTTAAAGGTATGGCTTCAAACTATCAGGAACTTACCAAACTTGCAGAATCGTGTTCCGAATGTGTTGTAATCATAGACCATAACGATATTGCATTTGGAATAGCGGCCTTGCGTAAAATCAAATCTTCGTTCCCTGAAATAAACTTTCTTTCCATTTCCGACAAACCAAATCGCTGGATGTTGTCCGACGCCTTGAGTGCAGGGGTTACAAGTTATCTGTTGCGAGATTGCGACAAGGAGGAAATCATTGAGGCGATCAATGCCACTGCAAAAGGGGAGCAGTTTTTTTGCGGGAAAATCCTGAATGACGTTTTGAAAACGAACGATGAAATATCATCGCAACCGGAATCCGTTTCCTGTGAAGGAATGAAAATTTCCGAACGCGAAGCCCAAATCATAAAATTGGTTGCGGAAGGATTTACGAACAAGGAAATCGCCGACAAATTATTCTTGAGCGCACATACCGTTACCACCCATCGGAAAAACATCATGGCGAAGTTGGGCGTAAACAATACTGCAGGCTTGATGATGTATGCAATCAAGAACAATATCATTACGCCGAACCATTTTCTCTTCAATACGAACTGATTTCCCAACTGCCGATTTTTCAAAAGCGATTCTTCAAATGAAGGATCGCTTTTTTCATTTACCTAATTCAAGGTATTGAGCAACGATTTTTCACAATCTACTTTTGGTGCGTTGTTTTGCTGCAGACAATGAAATTCGTCTCATCCATAGAACAGCTGCATTAAAATGAAAAACAAGAATCCAATCTTTTCAATCCTTTTCGCTTTTTTCACTTCATCTTTTCTGATCGCACAAACCGGAGGTTTGAAAGGAACCGTGAGAGACACTGCCGGAAATCCGGTCGTGCTTGCTACAATCGGCATTCAAAACAGTTCAATCGGAACGACAACCGATGAAAACGGGAGTTTCCATCTTGACAATATTCCAGTGGGCAAACAGGTTGTCGTCACACAACTGATCAGTTACAAAACATCCAACCAGCAAGTGGAAATAAAAAAAGATGAAGTCACCGAACTCAATGTCATCCTTCACGCAGATGCCAAAACGCTCAAGGCAGTTGACATTACAGGCATTCTTACCATCAGTGGAATGGGACATTTGGATGAAGTGCATGACGGAATCATTTATTCGGGAAAAAAAAATGAAGTGTTGATTCTCGACAGTCTGGATGCGAACACCGCCCAAAATAATCCGAGACAGGTTTTGGGACGTGTGCCCGGCGCCAATTATTCCGAAACGGAAGGAAGCGGATTTCCCTCGAACGGAATCGGTTTCCGCGGATTGAATCCGACGCAATCCATTGAAACAAATACGAGACAGGATGGATACAATGTGACTGCAGATTTATACGGTTATCCCGAATCCTATTATTTGCCGCCACTCGAAGCCGTTGAAAGAATTGAAGTGACAAGAGGCGCATCGTCTTTGCAATTCGGTCCGCAATTCGGGGGAGTGATCAATTACATTGTGAAAAACGGAAACCCGAATAAACCGTTTGAATTTACGACACAACAGACAGGAGGAAGTTTCGGATTCTACAATTCATTCAATTCCATTGGAGGAACCTTGAAAAAATGGAATTACTATTCGTATGTGCAATGCAAAACAATCAATGGGTGGAGACCTAATTCACAGGTGAAACAGGTATTGGGATTTGCAAGGGTGGAATACAATGCAAGTACGAAATTCAAGATCGGATTGGAATATTCCTTTTTGAGGAATACGATTCAAATGTCGGGAGGTTTGGATGACGCCGAATTCAATCAGGATCCACAACAATCTTTCCGCGCGAGAAATTGGTTGACTTCGCCCTGGAATATCCTGGCGCTGACTGCGCAGTATAAAATTTCTGACAATACGTTATTGACTTTCAAATCTTCCTTGAATATCAGCCAACGCAATTTGGTCTGGAGAAATGAAGACGGAGGAATCCAAACGCCCGACAGTATCAGTCCGGTTACAAATACTTACGTTGCGCGCGAAGTGGAGCATGAAGGTTTCAAGAGCTTGACCAATGAGTTGCGTTTGCTCACGAATTATAAAATCAACGGAGTGAATCAGACGCTCGCGGGTGGTGTACGCTATTTCACGGGTTACATGAAACGGCAGGAAGGCGGCCCCGGTTCAACCGGCAGCGATTTCGACATGAAACTTTATGGCGGTGCGTTTGAAAATGATCTTGATTTTACAACAGCGAACGTTGCGTTTTTTGTGGAGAATACTTTCAGGATCGGAAAAAGATTTTCCATTACACCGGGATTGCGTTATGAATACCTGCACTCAGCCGCAAAAGGTTACATCACCGATGATAACGATTCCATCCTGTCCGTCAATCGTTCACAGAACAGATACATCCCGCTTGCCGGACTCGGGTTGCAATATAAGACAACTTCCTCCACTGATATTTATGCCAATTGTTCGCAAGCGTATCGTCCGACAGATTATTCCAATCAAACCCCGATTGGTGTTTCTTCCAGGATCGACCCGAATTTGAAAGATGCGAAAGGTTACAATGCCGATTTCGGTTGGAGAGGTTCCTTTAAAAACTTCTTGAATTTTGATGTCGGTGGATTTTATCTTGCCTACAACAACCGCATCGGTTTGGAAACATTGACCGATGCAAATGGAAATCCGTATACATACCGGACGAATGTCGCCAACAGTGTTCATCAGGGAGTTGAAACGTATGTTGAGATCAATCCTTTCAAAATGGCTGGCTGCAATTCAAAAATCGGAACGTTGAGTTTCTTAAATTCATTCGCTTACATCGATGCAAAATATACAACGGGTGAATTCAAGGGAAATGCTGTGGAGTTCGCACCGAAAACAATCAATCGTTTTGGCGTGACGTATTCGATCATGAAATTCTCCACCACTTTCCTGATCAGCAACACTTCAAAATCATTCGCAGATGCAAACAATACCGTTTACAGTGAAGATGCAACGGTTGGTGTCATTCCCGCCTATCAGGTGATGGATTGGTCGGCGACCATCAAGATCAGGAATTACAATATCAAACTTGGTGTGAACAATCTCGCGAACAAAAAATACTTCACACTTCGCACCGACGAATATCCGGGTCCGGGAATAATTCCATCCACGGCAAGAAGTTTCTACTTGGGATTCGGAGCCAAATTTTAGAAGCCATCTCAAAAAAGAAAAGTTACAGGCAGAGGCTTCGGATTCCAAATCCTGGAGGTTCCAAATTTATCAATGAAGACGATTGTTCCTGTGTCTTGATAGGGAATTCCAAAGAAAAAAAACGGAAATTCATCGGAAGCTTTTCTGAAAATAAATATTCCCATGAATTGTTCTTCGCAGGTTATTGTGTGACATCCAACATCAAAGTATCTGCATTTATTCCTGTAAAAATCCCTTGTCCATTAGTAATATCGCTTTGCGGCGTTGAAAGTGATTGAGATGAATTGCTTGTACTGTTATACAACGCAGCATAATCAGGATTCAAATGAAAAAGAATAAGCCTATGCCAACCATAGTACTGAAATGACATGGGGCGTATTTCATAAGTGGCTGATGTTGTCGGCTGGTTTCTGAAAATACGATTAGGGGGACCATTGGTTGTATCATGAATTGGAACCGGATTTGATGCAATGTTTTCCACAACAACCAAATAATAGGAATTGTCGGCGTTTGTCCAATTCAATTCCACGGGATCGGGCATCGTAACATTCGGCCCCATTTGGGGTACTGTTATTTGTGTAACGGAAGCGGTATAATTCACTGGTCTTGAAGGGATTTTTGTAGAAGCGATAATTTGTTTACCGCCAAATTCAAAATGAAGCCGGTAAGTCTCTCCCTGCCTTGCGATATAAGCGTTTTGATAAATTCCACCTCCTTGGGGAAGAAGACGATAATCCGAGTCATTGACATTGATATACAATTGAAGCGAATCAATGTTTTCCGGCGAATAATTTGCTTCAGAAGAAAATGCAACCTGATGTGAAATTTTCACCCTGAGCGGATCTCCCGACTTAAGGTAGGCTTCAATAACAGGTGAATCTACAAAAACAGGCGCGCTTTCTTTTTTGCATGAAAAAAAGGACAAGCAAAAAAAGAATAAATTAATGGCAATTGTTTTTTTCATTTTAGTGAAGTTTGAATGAAAGGGTGACGTTGGGCGTGAATCCCAGATAATTTACATTGGTCTCTACAATCTGGTTATTTACAATTTCATATTGTTTATACCAGATGTTTGTCCGGTTGTACAAATTGAAAATGGAAAATCCGAGATAGCCAATATCATTTCCATCTTGATTCTTGAATCTGTAATTAGCCGAAATATCCATGCGATGATAATCCGGAAGACGCAGGCTGTTTTTTGAAGTGACTGTGAAATAACTTTCACTTGTTCCATCAAGCAATTGTATAGAGTAAGCTCCCGATGGTGCAGTATAAGGCCTGCCTGTAGCATAGATCCATGTCGCTGAAAATTCCCAGCGCTTCCACTTATACAATCCGATAATCTTGAATTCGTGCGTTACATCTTGGTCTGCTGGATAATCCTGTGAGGAATAAACATCAAAATGATTCATCGCACGTCCCAATGTGTAACTAACCCATCCTTTGAAATTCCCGAATTTCCGTTGTGCAAGAAATTCAATTCCTTCAGCATATCCATTTCCGTGATAAAAATTTTCTTCATAAGAAATACCTTGCTGATTAGGAATGAACCTGACAGAATATTCTGAAAGTCCAACCAAATCCTTGTAATAAGCTTCTGCGCTGAAGAGATAGTTCTTATTCTCATAAGAAAGCCCAAGGATATAATGGAAAGAATAACTTACGGGAACAGTGCGGCCATCGGAAAGAATCCAGAAGTCGCGGCTACCTGAAAGAATATCTTCGCGCACCACACGATTCGCAAACTGATAATATTTTCCATACGCAGCCTTCAATACCAAATTTTTGGTCAGGGTAACGGCAGCTGAAATGCGCGGTTCATAATATGTTTTTTTAGTAATGTCAAAATAATTTGTGCGTATTCCCGGAAGAACAGTCAGTTTGCCTTTCAGTAAAGAAATCTCATCCTGGAGATAAGCGCCAACGAGCGTGCCGGTAGTATGACGGTTGAGAATATAAGAAGTATCATTCTGACTGTATTTATATTTTATATCGTAATAAGTGCCGAAGACCCCGGCTTGAAATTTATTTGCCACGATCGGGCTCCAGTTCAGATCATATTTAAAACTGCAATCATTGAGATAATTGCTTTCCAGCGTTCCCATCTTGAATGTAGTTTCATTGCCACTGCTGTTGGTGAATGAGCCTTCATTCGTTTTATCGCGTTTGCTGTAATAATAGGAATAACTCAGGAGCGCACTGCTGTACAATTTGGTATTCCATGTACGTGCCCATTTCAAGCTTGAACCCAAATTCCCATAGCGGGTAAGATCAGTAATCTTGAAATTTGTGCTCATTCCCCCAAATGAAGGGGAAGCTTTAAATCCATTGTCAAGTTTATCCGTTCCATTGAAAAAGCTGAGTGAAATGACATCTTTTTCAGTGGGACGATAAGAGAATTTTGCATTGAGATCGTAGAAAAAGGAAGTTGCCTTGGTATTAAAGTTTCCACCCGGCCCGGGCTGTTGAGTGGAAGTGGAGCTGGAACTGGGATTGAACTTATCAAAAATGGTATTGTATAAAGGCCCTTTAAATGAACGGCGAAAAGCAATGACTGAAGTAAATTTCTTGCCAATTGGGATTTCCGTAAAAATATTTGCACTGAGCAAACTCAGATCTCCACCGATATTGAAATGCTGATCACCGTCTTTGCCTGTTATTTCCGTTACACTGGACAATCGGCCTCCGAAACGAGATTCATATCCACCCTTATAAAGTTGAACATCCTTAATTGCATAGGAATTGAATGCACTGAAAAAACCATAAAGATGATCCACATGATAAACGGTAAAACCATCATAAAGAATCAGGTTCTGGTCGGGAGTTCCACCGCGGATATATAAACCGGATGAAGATTCATTTGCCGCACTGATTCCCGGCATGAGTTGAAGCGATCGGAAAATATCCTTTTCCCCAACATTCGGAAGCTGTTCAAGACTTTTAGGTGACATTTTTATTGTACTGATTGACCTGTTATTCACCTGGAGCAAATCCTCACGGTCAGCAGCGATGACAACCTGCTGCATTTCATTTGAAATGACATGCATACCGATTACCAGACTTTGTTTTGCCGATGTCGGATTCAGGTAAAACTCTTTTCTCTGGTATCCGAGATATTGTACAACAAGCGTAGTAGTGTCAGTCGGAACTTTCTGTAGCGTAAAAAAACCATCAGCGTTTGTTGTCGCACCGATTGCTGTGCCTTTGATCATGATTGTTGCAAAGGGTAATTTCTCATTTGTCTCCTCATCAACAACTACACCTGACAGGAAAAAATCAAACCGCGTAGGAGAGATTGTATCATTTCGCACCGTAATGAATTGCGGAGTTGAGATTTTCTTATTGAGATCAATTATATGAATCACCTGATCGGGTGAAATGGAATATTGCAATTTATTCCGTTTACAAACTCCATCAAGAAAAGAAGTAAGGGGTTCCTGCATCGGATGGTCAGCGATTTCAATTTCAGCACATCTGGCACTGTCATATTCGAATTTTACACCGAACTGATGCGAAATATCTTCGAGAACTTCACTGAAAGAAGCAGTGTAAAACTTATCAAGCTTAATGTCCGTTACATTTTGTGCTGAGACTTGCCGAGCGGAAATCAAAAAGAAACCAAGTATGAATGACAGGGAAAATAATTTGAACATTTGCAGCTTTTTGATGAAGACGCGCAAAGTTCAATACAGTAGCCCGATTACTCAACTCAAATATACGTCCTGATGAAAAACAGCTATAACATGGGCAAGTTTGCAGATGTAATTTTATTCAGGATCACCGGATAGGTGCTGTTCATTTTCTTTTCCCAGGATATGTTTCAGGTTTTCGCGATAATGATTGCTGATCGGGATATCTACGCTTGCAATGCGAATTCGATTTCTTCTGATCGATAAAACTTTATCCATTGAAACAATGAATGATTTATGCACACGGATAAAATCCGCTGAAGGTAAAAGTTCTTCCATTGCTTTTATACTCATTCGTGTAAGCAAGGGACGTGAAGAAGTGGTGACATAAACTTTAATATAATCCTTGAGCCCTTCAATATAAAGGATCTCATCAAATTTCACCTTTATCAAACTGTATTCCGAATTGATGAAAATATAATCATGCTTTTCATGCGTTGTTCCCTTGTGAAACCTCATATAATCAAATGCCTTGTGCGCAGCTTTCAGAAAACGTTCAAAAGGAACAGGTTTGATCAGGTAATCAATGGCATCAAGGTCAAATCCTTTGTGGGCATATTTCTCATAGGCAGTAATAAAAATCACAATGGGCTTATGGGGAAGCGATGCGATCAGATCCGTGCCGGTCATGCCGGGCATCTGGATATCCAGGAAAATCAAGTCAATCTTCTCTTTTTGCAAAACGGCAATCGCTTCAAAGGCATTTTTGCATCGTGCAACCAGGCGAAGAAAAGGAATCTGCTTTATGTTGTCTTCGAGCAAATCAAGAGCTAAAGGTTCATCGTCTATAGCGATACATGTTATCATAATAGTTTGATGTGAAGATTTACTTCATACGTATTATTCAGCCTTGATACATTCAATATATGCTTACCGGGATAAAGCAATTCCAAACGGCGTTTTACATTTTCCAAACCAATTCCCGCATGTCTTTCGGGTAAACTGCTTTCAATTGTAGTGTATTTGTTTCTGACGATAAAGGACAAATCATTTTCTTCCTGCAGCAACGTAATTTGTATCAAAGGGTTTTCAATAACTTCTGTCCCATGCTTGAATGCATTTTCCACAAAAGGGATCAACAGCATGGGCTCAATCTGATGATGCAGAATAATTGCACTGAGGGTGAAATGTG
>CAYMZV010000190.1:0-8395 GCA_964394965.1 uncultured Chryseobacterium sp. | reverse complement strand
AGAACGAAGATACAATCTGAAAGCAATTCACAACCTCAAAGGTGCAGCCGTTTTGGGTATTCCCGTTGTGATGAGTAAGAACGAAGATACAATCTGAAAGCAATTCACAACTAATCGAATCATCTGGTTGTTTAGCTTGAGGTTGTGATGAGTAAGAACGAAGATACAATCTGAAAGCAATTCACAACAACCGATTTTACGCGGACTTCTTAAAACGGTTGTGATGAGTAAGAACGAAGATACAATCTGAAAGCAATTCACAACTGATGGTATAAGTTCCGGAGGAAACCGGGAGTTGTGATGAGTAAGAACGAAGATACAATCTGAAAGCAATTCACAACCGTCGATTGTAATACCTTAGAGGAGCAAGAGTTGTGATGAGTAAGAACGAAGATACAATCTGAAAGCAATTCACAACGGCGTGGAAAACGTCCGGCGTTGGATTTTTGTTGTGATGAGTAAGAACGAAGATACAATCTGAAAGCAATTCACAACTCGGCTCGGCGAGTTCTTTTTTATTCAACGTTGTGATGAGTAAGAACGAAGATACAATCTGAAAGCAATTCACAACGTGACGAGTCCTTTTAAATATTTCTTCGCGGTTGTGATGAGTAAGAACGAAGATACAATCTGAAAGCAATTCACAACTCGGTCATTGGTTCGACGTTGCGGTAATCGTTGTGATGAGTAAGAACGAAGATACAATCTGAAAGCAATTCACAACTACATTTCCCAAAATTGATCGAACGTAGGAGTTGTGATGAGTAAGAACGAAGATACAATCTGAAAGCAATTCACAACGAGTTTAGCGGCGATTTCCTTTTGAGACAAGTTGTGATGAGTAAGAACGAAGATACAATCTGAAAGCAATTCACAACCAATACGGTTCTCATCAATGTCAAACATAAGTTGTGATGAGTAAGAACGAAGATACAATCTGAAAGCAATTCACAACACTTCCTGCGGAGTCTTATTCCACTTATTGTTGTGATGAGTAAGAACGAAGATACAATCTGAAAGCAATTCACAACATATTTATGCCCATATCTGACAGCATCGGCGTTGTGATGAGTAAGAACGAAGATACAATCTGAAAGCAATTCACAACTATTGTGTGGAATTTCCATTCGCAAACATTGTTGTGATGAGTGGCGAATAAGTTCTTTCTTCTGTTGGGAGTTTCGATATTTTTCAAACGTGAATTATCTATCGATTACCATATATCGGGCTATTATATTGATGAAAGCCAAGAATAATCTCAAAAAGGATATTTTACCAAAACTGTATGTAAAACTGTATGTATAAAGCAAAAGGCTTTAGAAAATAAATTCTAAAGCCTTTTGCTTTAACTGGTTGTATCCTAACTCTATTTAACCAAGTGGTCATGTAGGGATTCGAACCCCAAACCTTCTCATCCGTAGTGAGATGCTCTATCCAGTTGAGCTACATAACCGTTTTGTGGGTGCAAAGATAAAGTATTCCTGCAAATAACAGAATACCGTTGTTTTGCCGAATGAAATAATATTCCCGAACCACGAAGGGGAATGGATATCCTATATTTGGTTCAACATTCACGCATAACCTCCACCTAAAAAAACTGTTATGGCTAAGTACACACTTGAACCCGGCGAAACCGAAATCAATACATGGACAATCCTGTACAATTCACCGGGAGGTGGGGAGTACAATGGGAAATTGACAGTTACCAATAAACGGTTGCTCTACGATGCGAAGTTTGACGTGTCGGCAAAAGGAATGATCGAGGAAGCCCTCTTTATGAAATGGGGCTCGGAAGATTTTATTGTCATTCCCAAGGAACGGATCAAGAACATAGAAGTGAAGAAAAGTTTTTTCGCAAAAAAAATGATTCTCACATTGGATAATGGCTCCATTCACACGTTCAATTACGGTGTCTTGAATATTGATCCGGTGGCTGAAGCGGTGAAAAAGAATTGAGTTGACATTGTGTTCGGTGAAGTGATTAAGTTGATTCGGGTAATTGGGGACAAGGAAAATAAATTCTTGTTTCCATTTTTTTCTTTTGTATTTCCCGGTGCCTTTGTGTCTCCCGAAGTCTCGGGAGTGGCAAAAAACAATTCACTTCAATTACCTTTGCTGCCGAAATGCCCTTTCTCAGCAGTTACCGGCAAATTGAGCGCCCCATCCTATTCGTCATTCTCGCTGAGTTTTTCATTCAGTTGGTGAATGCCACATTCATGAACCTGCAACCGTTGTATATGAAGACAATGGGATTTCAGGATGATGTGATTGCAGATTATATTTCCTGGCGGTTTCTCGGTGTGCTTGTCTTGGCATTGCCGCTCGGACTTTTCATCAAGGGCAAAAAAGTGAAACGCTTTTTTTACTTATCCTCTTTTGGAGTCCCCTTTTTTGCGTTGCTGATTGTTCTTGCCATTCACTTCCGTCAAAATCAAATGCTCATCATTGCACAATGTCTGTGGGGCGCCTCTTTCACATTCATGCAGATTCCCGTTTTGCCGTTCATCATCCGCAATGCAAGAAAGGAAACACTTACGGCAGCCATTTCACTCAGTTATTCCACTTGGAGTTTTGCCGGAATTTTTTCTGCAGTAATTGTTTGGATACTGAATTCCTACAATCCGATTGTATTCAACGAACGGAATCTGCTCATCGGCTTGACGTTGATTTCCTTTGCGGGAATTTTTTGTGTCTGGCGTGTGCGTGTGGATGAAAAAGTGCATTCCTATGAAACCACGCGATTCGATTTGCGCGGACATGATTGGAAACTGATCGGCGGCGCACTTTTCCCGGCATTGATCATTGCTACCGGAGCAGGGCTTACGATTCCTTTCATCAATTTGTTTTTCGCACGTGTTCACGGATTGACAACCAACATCATTTCACTTTGGAATTTTGTTGCCGCATTGTTGGTTGCCATTGCAGCCTTGCTGGTTCCGCGTGTGAAAGAAACATTGGGTTATAAGATCGCAATTCCGACAACACAATCCTTTGCGGTGATTTCGTTGGTGCTGCTGGCGACGACAGAATTGTACAGCCAACTTTCCATTGCGGTTTATATTGCAGTCGGCTGTTACCTGTTGCGTCAACCGTTGATGAACATGGCGGGCCCGATGACTTCGGAAATAGCCATGAAGTTTGTGGGAAAGAGAAACCAGGAAATCACCAGCGCCTTGATTTCGGCGATTTGGTCGGGAAGCTGGTTCATCTCGACACGATTCATTTTTGGAACGTTGCGGAAAACAGGTTGGCCTTACGTTGATATTTTCATGATCACAGCCGCACTTTATGCATTCGGAATCTTCACGTATTACCTGTTGATCAAGGCGTATATCAGAAGGGAAAAGTTGGGGCTGATAGAAAAGGAATGATGAATCCGGATTTCCGGACAATTATTCCTCAACAGGAATATCGTCGATCATGAAAACATAAATCTCTTTCGGGCCGTGCGCACCTTGGATCAATGTCTTTTCAATGTCGGCAGTTCTGCTTGGACCGGTAATGACTGAAATCAATGAGGGGATGTTGTCGTTGTATTTCGCTTTCACCGCCTTGAGTGCATCTTTCAAATGCAAAATCAGTTGCGAAGTTTTTGCAACGACAATGTGTTGGGCGGGATATATCGGTGCTCGTCTTCCTGAAAGTTGTTTGGAGGAAACGAGAACGCTTCCCGTACGTGCGATCAGGTATTCGCAACCGGTAATGCTGGTTCCGGCTTGTTCGATTTCAGCAGTGGAGGAGAGAAAGGAAATGTCGGCCTGCTTCAACAATGTTTGCAGTTCGGGTTCACCGCACCATAATTTTCCAAAACCCTCATCGGCAGTAAGTGCGGCAATGTTGTAAATGAAATCTTCCTCGTTCTCGCAAAAAACAAAATTGCCGCCGATGTCCGAAAATTGTTGTGCGAAAATCAACTCAAGCGGTTCTTCCGACTCCGCATAAATATTGCTTTCGAAGTCAATCGCTTCCGGTTCGTGCTTCGATTTGTTGATCAGCGCTGCACGTACTTTTTTCAGAATCTTTTCCCTTGAGGTGGAGTCTTCCATTTATAAGGATTCGAAAATTCAATGATTCAAATATTGGATTTTTGAATCATTGAATTTTCGAATGATTGAATTTAGGGTTTTACTTCATCGGTTGTCTGATTGTTTTCAATCGGTGCAGGTTCGGAAATACCGTTTCCATTGGAAGCTGTTCTTTCTTTCTCTGCAACTTCTTCCGCGATGTCTTTATCGAAAGGGCGTTTTCCGAAAATCGTTTCGAGATCTTCCTTGAAAATGACTTCCTTCTCGATCAGTTTATTCGCCAATTGATCCAGCTTGTCGCGATTGTCACGCAAGAGTTTTTTTGTTTTTTCGTAAGCGATGTCAATCAGCTTTTTCACTTCATCGTCAATTGTCTCCGCTGTTTTTTCGCTGTACGGTTTTTGCATCATGAATTCCTGACCGCTGGTATCGTAGAAAGAAATGTTTCCGATTTTATCATTCAGTCCATAATACATCACCATTGCGTATGCCTGTTTCGTAATGCGCTCGAGATCGCTCAACGCACCCGTGGAAATTTTTCCGAACACCACTTCTTCCGCTGCCCGTCCACCGAGTGTTGCGCAAATCTCATCCATGAACTGTTCCGTTGTTGTCAACTGGCGTTCATCGGGCAAATACCAAGCGGCACCGAGTGATCTTCCACGCGGCACGATGGTAACTTTCACCAAGGGAGCCGCATGTTCCAACATCCAACTTACGGTGGCGTGACCGGCTTCATGGAAAGCGATTACTTTTTTCTCGTCTTTGGAAATGATCTTGTTTTTCTTTTCCAATCCGCCAATTATACGATCCACCGCATCGAGGAAATCCTGACGCTCCACGAATTTTTTATTGTGACGCGCGGCAATCAACGCAGCTTCATTGCAAATGTTGGCGATGTCGGCGCCTGAAAAACCGGGAGTCTGTTTCGCAAGAAAATCCAGATCAACGGTCTTGTCGAGTTTCAATGGTTTCAAATGAACCTGGAAAATTGCACGGCGTTCATTCAAATCGGGAAGGTCGACATAAATCTGGCGGTCGAATCTTCCTGCGCGCAAGAGGGCACGGTCAAGAATGTCGGCGCGATTGGTTGCAGCAAGAATGATTACTCCGGAGTTCGTTCCGAAACCATCCATCTCGGTGAGCAATTGGTTCAATGTATTTTCACGCTCATCATTCGCACCCTGTGAAACGCTTCTTCCGCGTGCGCGACCGATGGCATCGATTTCGTCAATGAAAATGATGCAGGGCGCTTTTTCTTTCGCCTGTTTGAAAAGGTCACGTACACGCGACGCTCCAACACCCACGAACATTTCCACAAAGTCGGATCCTGACAAAGAGAAGAAAGGGACTTTCGCCTCACCGGCAACCGCTTTGGCCAACAATGTTTTTCCGGTTCCCGGAGGACCAACGAGCAAAGCGCCTTTCGGGATTTTCGCACCGAGGTCGGTATATTTTTTCGGGTGTTTCAGAAAGTCAACAATCTCCTTGATTTCCACTTTCGCCTCTTCGAGACCGGCAACATCATTGAACGTGACGCTTACTGTTGTGTCCTTGTCAAAAAGCGTGGCACGCGATTTTCCGATATTGAAAATCTGGCTTCCGCCGCCACCGCCCATTCTGCGCATGAAGAAAATCCAAAGCACCACCATCAGCAACAGCGGAACAATCCAGCTGAGGTGATCGGAAATGGAAGAACGCTTCAATTCCTGAATGGGAATGTAATCGTATTTCTGTTTTGCATAATGTGCCGAATCCTGTGTGGCAATGATCCGTTTCTCCAGCTCTTCCGAATAGGAAATGTTCAAGGCAAGGTGTGGGGCATCTTTCGGTATCGGTCCACGCCAGCCGGGCAATTCCTTTTTCAGCTCAATGATGGCAGGTGAATTCTCCTTTTTGCTGTCTAGAACAATTTCAAGCGCATTGTTTTCATTGGTGATTTTATAAATCTTCTCAATGTCATGGTCATTCACCAAAGCCGTGAATTGTGTGTAATTGATTTCAGGCAAATCGGTCAGCATGCCGGGTACGAAAAAGCCGATCAATCCCACAACGAGAATGATGTAAATCCAGAAAAATCCGGATGGTGAACGTGGCATTTGTGGCTTACGCGGCGTACGATCGTTTTTGCGACGGTCGTCACTATTATTTTCGGGCTGTTCTTGTTCTTCGCTCATAACTGTTGTCTTTTCTACTACGTCGTCTGATCAGTCAATTTATTTTATCCGATTAACATTACTTAAGGAACCGGTTGAAACCTTTCAATCATTCAACTTTTAAACTTGATCTCGTCTGCATCCGCCCAAAGGCTTTCCAGGTTATAGAATGCCCTTGTTTCGCGATCGAAAACGTGAACGATGACATTGACATAATCAATGAGAATCCAGAGCGCATTGTCCCAACCTTCGGAACGGTAGGCATACTCACCCAATTCCTTCTTCACCTTGAATTCCACCGAAGCGGCGATGGCATCAATCTGTGTGGAGGAATTTCCTTCGCAGATGATGAAAAAGTCGCACACCCGATTTTCGATATCGCGCAAATCGAGACAAAGCAGATTCTCGCCTTTCTTCTCCTGAACCGCATCGACGATGGTCTTGAGAAGTGCGTAAGTCACATTGTCAATGTGATTTCCCAACGGAGCGGCTTTCGGTACCGACGGAGCGGGAGTTTTTGCCGGAGTTTTTTTGGCAGCGGTCTTTTTTACCGGTGTCTTTTTTGCAACCGCTTTTTTTGCAACTGCCTTTTTCTTTTTCGCAGGAGCTTTCGCGGCAACTTTGGGTTTGGCAACGGATTTTGCCTTTACAGTCTTGCCTTTTTTATTCGCGACTGTTTTTTTTGCGGAGGCGGTTTTCGCAGGAGTTTTTTTGGTAGCCATTTATTGATTTCGTCTCTTCCCCGTTCACAGGGATAAAAGCCTAATTTTGCTTTAGTTAATTAAGGTGCAAAGTTAGCGAAAATGACATTCGGAAATCCACAAACCATGTTCATCGGGAATCAGCTCGTCAGCCTTGACGAAGTGGATTCCACCAATACATTCGCCATCAATCTGCTGAGGAATTCCGAAATCGCCGAAGGAACTGTCGTTACTGCACGGGCGCAGACGGGTGGGCGAGGGCAACGGGGAAATTCCTGGCACAGTGAAAATGGAAAGAATATCACCTGCACCATCATTCTGAAACCCACATTCCTTTCCATCGCCTTTCAGTTTGATCTCACACGTGCGGTTGCGCTTGGAATTGCAGATTTGCTTTCCGACCTGTTGCAGTCGAATGCGATTCACATCAAATGGCCGAATGATATTTTTGCGGACGGGAAAAAAATATGCGGCATTCTCATTGAGAATATCCTGAATGGCCAACAGATTTCCGCTTCGGTTGTTGGAATCGGATTGAATGTCAATCAGGCTGCTTTTGCGTTCGATTCACCGAATGCGGTTTCCATTTTTCAATTGACGGAAAATGAAATGAAAATCGATGAACTGCAGAAAATGCTTTTCGCCTGCGTGGAAGCGCGTTACCTGCAACTGCGTGCGGGACAAATCGACAAGTTGCGTTCGGAATATGACCAACTGCTTTTCAGGAAAAATGCTAAGTCGAGTTATACCGATTTCAAAAATATTTTCGAGGCAACACTGGAAACGGTTACGCCCGAAGGATTACTGGTTTTGAAAACCCCGAATGGCGACGAACGCAAATTCGGATTCAAGGAAGTTGGTTTTTTGTAGGGGAACGAATTACCGTTTCTCCGGATTTACGAATTGCGGATTTTTGCAGGAAGTGATTTCTTCAAGGGAATCTACCGACAAAACATATTCAAGCAGGTTCAATTGTCCAATGGCATTTCAAGTATGAATTCTGCGCCATCGCCATGAGCGCTTTTGACGTTTATTGTTCCGCCCAACGTTTCCACCTGTGTTTTTACCATGAACAATCCCAAGCCTTTCCCTTCCGTATTGGCATGAAACCTTTTGTAAAGCCCGAATATTTTTTCACCGTGTTTCAAAAGGTCTATTCCGACACCGTTGTCCTTGAATGAGATTCTTATTGTTTCCTCATTCAGATCACTTTTGATTTTAATCAACGGCGCTTTTCCGGATTGCCTGTATTTGATGCTGTTCGAAATGAGATTGTAGAAAATGCTGTGCAGATAACTTTTGATGGAAGTCATTTTATCCACGGCACTGAAGTCGGTTATGATCTGCACCTTTTCTTTTTCAATTACGTGCTGGATGCTTGATTTAATCGCATTCACCAATTCATCAAAATAGACAATCTCCTTGTATTCATTTATTTCCTATCTCACTTCGAGGATCATGTTCAGGTCTTTCAATATTTCATCCAGATTATCGGCTGCGTCGAATAGGAATT
>CAYMZV010000189.1:0-8422 GCA_964394965.1 uncultured Chryseobacterium sp. | reverse complement strand
TCTTGAAACAACGAAAATGCTCAATGGCGAAACCGATATCTATCTCTGGATTCAATCAGATGTTGGTCCTGTACAAATATTGGTTCCAATGACCGATAAAAATATTGCAGCAGCTAAAAAGTCATCGCAAAAGAATCCATTGCCTTATACCATTGGTGGAAGTGAATATGATCTTAACTTACCAACTAAAAAATAATATTACTTTTGAAAAGGATGAAAAGTTTAACCACCATATTTTTCTTGTTTTTTTTTATGATAATCACTAGTCGTTGTAGTGATTCTAAGATGAAAAAAAAGTACTACCCGTCAGGAAAACTTGAAACTACATATTGCATTGATGACAAGCAGAAAAAGGATGGGATCCAAAAAACGTTTTGGGAAAATGGGAATATTAAAGGTATTTCTGAATGGAAACATGGTGTCGCTGACGGGATGAGTAAGGAATATTATGAATCAGGCAAAATCTCCGCAATAGGACATTTTACAAACGGACTTGAAGATAGCGTAGAAACAGCTTATTTTGAAAATGTGAAAATTCATACTAAGTGTCATTATGAAAATGGGAAAACTGACGGTGTTTTTCTTTCTTACTTTTCAGACGGTCGAATTGAAACGGTAGCTGACTATAAGAATGATACCGTAGTATCTCACATTGACTTTAATGATGATATTATGTCCTCTGTTAGTAACTATTTTGTTTCAGTAGGACGCATTGATGTTTCAGATACACTTTATCAAAGCACAAGAAGCAATAAACTTATTTTCACCCTATCGGATTCTTCATATTCGGAATATTTTACCGGTTCTGTTAATTTCTATAATAAGAGAGAAGATATACTTAAAGCACCCGCTTTCAAAAGCTTAACGATTCAATCTTTTGGCGAATTCGTGGCTAAATTACCTGAAGACATTAAAACTGGGAAATATTGCCTCTCATTGACGGTAACTCCTATAAACGAAATTATCAAGTCATCTCAAGAGGTTTATTATAAAGATGTTTTTATTCTTAAATAGGGATAGTGTTGGTTGGTCGTGTAAACTTTTATCACCTGAAAAATTTCAAATCCTAATCAATTGAAAACCAGAACGCAGTTCTGGTTTTTTCTTTTTTGGCCAATGTGTTTTCATATCAAGGATGGTTTGATGTATTCCGTAAAGCTTGAAAAACCTGAGTTGTTCATTCCGTAGTGTAAACTTTTATCACCTGAAGAAAATGTCGCGTTGGTAAAACCTGAAACACGTTGGTTAATTATCTATTTTTTATTTTGTGATTTATTTTTCATTTGTCAGTTAGTATCCTATTTAAATTTCTTGACACGAGAAAACAAAAAGCCGATAGAAAAGGAAGGCTTTCTGAATTAGCCCCGATTGAGCAATTGTCGGAGCTCTTTTTTGCGCCAGCAAAAAAAGCGACTTGCGAAAGCGGGAACAGTGATGGCAGAAAAGAAACGGTTGTGCTCCGATACAACCAGATAAACTGGACGTACACGTATTACGCGCTCGACGCAAGCGGGAATGTGATGGCGGTGTACGACCGGAGTTTGAAAACAAGCGGGGGCAACATAGACGAAAAGTACACGGTGAAGGAACAGGACCTGTACGCAAGCATGCGCGTGGGAATGAAACATCCGCTGAACGACGACGGCAGTGCGATGGTTTGTGCGGGAATACATTTCACTCCGGGAAGCACGAACGGCGATGGAACAATAAACATTTCCGGAACACCGACTTCGCTGACCACTTCACCTCTGCCGAGCGGCATGCGCTGGATGACACGGAAGAATTATGAATTGGGCAACCACCTGGGGAACGTGTATGCGGTGGTGACGGACAAGAAAATGGGAATCGGAAATACGACCACTTCAAGTACGAACACGGTTGCTTACTACAAGGCGGATGTGATTTCGGCGACGGATTATTTTGCATTCGGAGCGCCGGAGAACGGAAGGATTTTCAATTCGACGGATTACAGTGAGTGCGACTCAATGAAAATGAAACCCATTTCCTGCTATTTTTGTTTTCCAATTGATACTGCCGGCAATAACCCCCTCCATACTCCGATCCCTTATCCATTCAATATTGAAAATCAACCGGAATGATGCCACTTATATGCCGGATGCGCATTATGCAAGAACATTCAATTAAAAAAACATGAACCCCCGATTAAACCGCATTTGCCTTCCGTTGATGTTTTCCCTGCTTTTTTTCTCCTGTAACCCGGGTGATGACAAGACTGCTGTATCCTCTAAAAAAGACAGGCACAACGCTTATAAAGACCTGAAGGTTGATCTGAATGATCCCGGAGAGAAATTCGAATTTGACACCATCAGTTATAAGCTGACCCGGAAACAGCCTGTTTTTACGGATGAAAACAGTAGAATCGATCCTTCTGATTTCAGCATCGGGAAGGAATATGAAAAGAAAACGTATGTATTGCCTTCCGATAAAAACAGGAAAAATAAATGGGAGAAAAATGCAGTTGCAAAAAAAATCACGATCGCTTCGAAAGACATCCATCCGTTTACCGGCGATCTCTACAGTAAAAAAGCGGCGATGCAACGGATGCAGAACTCGAGCCTGCCTGTTTTGAATTTATCCAGCGAGCAGGGACTCCGCTGCGATCAGGCCGATATGCTGACGTTTGACAACAACCAGCAGATCATCATCTCCGGATGGGGAATGGGAATCGAACTTTACGATGGGAATAACCTCACCAACTTCACAAAGAATAACGGTCTCGTTACGAATAACACAAATTTTACAGCCATAACCGACAACAGGAGTTTATGGATCGGAACCGGTGACGGACATGGCCTGATGAAGTTTGACGGGAAGAATTTCTACAATTACAACGCTGACAATTCGATTGCACAAAATAATATCCTGTATGTGCATGCCGATAAATCTTCCATGTGGGTGGCCACTCAGGCGGGTCTTTCAAAAATTGAAAACGACAGTGTTACCAATTACACCACTGAAAACGGATGCCTGGGAAGTTGGCCGCGCTATATAACATCCGACGGAAAAGGCAAAACGTGGTTCACGAGCGAATATGGTTTGCAGACGTTCGACGGAAAACACTTTGACAGTTTTTATGGGGATTCTTTGTTGACAGCATCGAAAGTCCATATCTACTCCTTTGAAGTCGTAGGTGATCTTGTAACGGTATCGACGTCGGGAGGGATTTTCTGTTTCAAGGGTGATACCTGCGAACAATATTCGTTTACTGCAGATGATAAAGAGGTTGAAGTGCTGAGAACTTTTCATGCTTCAGACGGAACCTGCTGGTTGTATTCAACAGACGGCATTTATGCTTTCAGGAATGAAACGCTTATACGCGAACTCAAGATCGCTGAAGTCGGATACCGCGCCGAATTCAGGGAGGATAAAACAGGGAATGTCTGGTGTGCAACCGGCACGTGTGGCATTTTTGTTTTCATGAAAAAAACATTCACCAATTTCCTCGATATGGAAAATATCGGGCAGCCGGAAAATTTGGTGCAGGGCGAGAACGGAAATACATGGATGGCCGGAGGTAAAAACAACCAGATACTCAATTTCCGTAACGGTAAATACCGTGTGCTGAACAATCTCGGCAATTCAGTCGGCAACTGGCGTATCCAACTGTTCACCGATAAAAACAAAACAGTGTGGATGGCGACTTCGAATGGAATATCATGGCTGAAGAACAACATTCTCTATTCCATCGAAAGCGATACGCTGGGAAAAAATCCGGTCTGGTCTTTTGCCGAGGATGCAGATGGAAATATCTGGATGGGAACAGATGGTTATGGACTGTACAAGTATGACGGAAAAAATCTCCTTCATGCCACGAATAAAAAAATCAACAACTATTCATCACATTTTATCCAGTCCGACTGGAACGGAAACCCTTGGGTGGGGACATGGGGAACCGGTGTGCTCCGGATAAAAAAAGATCACTTCCTGATGCTGAACGACAGCATCGGGCTTTCCGACAACTCCTGTTTCGGTCTTGGTTTTGCTTCGGATAAATATGTGCTGATCGGAACGATTGACGGAGGAATTAATATTCTTTCGGGGAACAGGAATTATATGCTGAACAGCTCGAACAGCGATATCAATGATGCGGTGTGGTCCGTTTGTTCCGACAGTTCCGGCATCGCCTATGTCGGAACATCAGGCGGATTATTTTTCTTCTCTCCTGAAAAAATCATAGCCCGCATTGATTCCGGAAAAAAGATCGAAAGCAAAATTGATATCGGCAGCTTCCATGTTTCAGATGGGATTTTTACTGAAAGTTATACACCCTGTTCACCGGTTGAGATCAACGGGCGAATCTGGCTCGGCACAGGAAGCAGTGGACTCATGTCAATTGACAGGCAAATTCCCAAGTCAAGATCTCCGGAATTGAAACTCCAGTTCCTGACGATAGGAAATTCACATTTCTTCTGGGATTTCGTCAAGGATTCCTTGGGCGATCCCGAATCCCAAAACAATAAACTCATTTTCCCTTACCGGATCAGGAACCTTGCTTTTGAATTTTCTGCAACGGATTGGAAAGCTCCCGGATCCATTGGCTATAAATACAAGCTCGACGGATTTGACAATGATTGGTCGGCACTGACAAAAAACAACAGTATCAATTACAGCAATCTCCCGGATGGAAATTATACTTTGCAGGTGAAGGCATTCAACAATACGGGCGCTTCAAGCGGAATCATGCTGATCCGTTTTGTGGTGTCAACGCCCTGGTTCAAGCAATGGTGGGCATTCCTCTGCTATGCGGGATTTCTCTGCCTGTTGCTTTTTGCAACTGTCCGTCAGCGTACACGATATTTATTGAAACGGCAAAAAGAACTCGAGCTGATTATTGATGACCGCACTGCGGAAATACGTGAACAGAACAAAATCATCTCCGCCGAAAAAGACAAGAGTGAAAACCTGCTCCTGAATATTCTGCCGCGTGATGTGGCCGATGAGTTGAAGCAGAAAGGACATTCGGATGCAAGGCAATATTCCAATGTGACGGTTCTGTTCACCGACTTCAAAGGATTTACGATGGTTGCTGAAAAACTTACGCCGCAGGAGTTGGTCAATGAAATTGATTTCTGTTTCAGGAAGTTTGATGAGATCACAACGGAATGCGGAATTGAGAAAATCAAAACCATCGGCGATGCCTATATGTGCGCAGGCGGACTGCCTGTAAAAGACGAGAACAATGCGGTTAACGTTGTGAATGCCGCTTTGAAAATGCGCGACTTCATGGAAGAGTTGAAAGCGGAAAGAATAAAGAACGGGAAAGATTTTTTTGAGATCCGCATCGGCGTTCATACCGGACCGGTGGTCGCCGGGATTGTGGGAATTAAAAAATACGCCTACGATATATGGGGTGATACGGTGAATACCGCTTCGCGGATGGAAAGCAGCGGATTGGCGGGGAAAGTCAATGTTTCAGGCGATACCTACCAAATGGTGAAAAATGAATTCAGCTTCGAATACCGCGGAAAAGTTCATGCAAAAAACAAGGGAGATATCGACATGTATTTTGTCGACCACCTTCACCCGCTGAAAGCAGAATAAGTGCGGAACAGTTTTCCTCTGTGATCAGACAAGAAGTGCAAGATTCCCTTCCGCTTTTTGTAATCCTTTTTTGTAGTTGAGCGCCGCACAAAGTCCGAGACTGGTTTTGAAATACTGTTTCGCCTGCGAGATCATGTCCAGACGCACGAACAGTTCTCCCAACAGGTTGCAGACAATTGCTTTTCCCTGTACATCCCCGATCTCCTCGCAGATTTCCAGATCAAGCAGGTAATATTTCTGGGCATCGTAAATACGTTCTTCTTTTACATAAACAGAACCCAGCATGCCCAGACAGATCGCCTTATTCTGGATCATTCCCATTTCATCCGAAAGTTTAAGGCAATTGTTCAGCGCAGCTTCCGCTTCGCTGTAATTCCCGTTTTCAAAATTCACAATCCCCAGGTTGAGGTAAAGTCCTGATAAATGGAATTTTGATTTCCGTTCAATTGCCATTTCAATCTGTGAATGCAGAATGTACCGCGCCTCATCAAAACGGCATTGATTCATATAGATCAGCGAGAGTTGGGATTGCAACACCGGGGCAAAGTTGTTGTTGCGGTAAGAGCCGATCATATCCAATGCATCGATCATGTATTTTTCAGCCTGCTGGTATTGGCTTTGCCTGAAAAATAAAGAAGCGAAAGAAGCGAAGGCCTGCGAAAGTCCCTGTTTGCTTTCGTGCTGACGGAACAATTGTTCGGCTATTCGGAAATAGGAAGCGGCTTCGCTATAATTCCCTTTCAGCATCCAGACATCACCGAGTTGAAGATTGATCTCTGCTGCAGTTCCGGGATGTTTGGCAGCAATGGCCATATCGAGCGAGCGTAGCAGGTATCCTATGGAATTGTCCCATTTGCCGGTTACTTTGTAGAGATCGGCAATCTTGCGAATGATTTGCACTTGCAGAAGAAGATCTGCCTGATCGCTGTAACGTGAAAGGTATTCCTCATATTCGGCAATTGCCTGCTCATTCTGAAAATTTGTGGCATTGAAATCAGCCGACCGCATCAGGTAATGACGGTGCTTCTCGGCATGACCGCCTTTTCCGGAATGAATCACGAGCTGGGGAAGATAGCGATCCAACTGAGCCGCATTATGCCGTTCGATGAATTCAAGAGCGAAAAGATGTTTCTTTTTCAATTCATTTACCGGTTGCATGGCGTAAAGACAGTCTTTAAAAAGTATATGCCTGAATTCGCATTTGCTTTCACTGATTCTCCAGATAATATTAAGTTCGGTGAGCTGTTCCAGCATTGCCTCGTATACCGTTTCAGGAAATGCTGCAGCTCCCGTTGCGGATGCATACACATGAATGCCGGCTGCAATATCGAATTCACGTCCCATGACAGCAGCCGTTTTCAGGAATTCTTTTGAAAAGGAATTCAGCCTGTCGATGCGTGCAATGAGAATCCCCTGCAGGTTGCCGGACAATTCGTAATTCTTTTTTGTGACATACCAGTGATCATTGTTGCTCAGCAATGAATTGTTTTCACGGAAGAAAAGCAATAACTGCTCCGTATAAAAAGGATTCCCCGAAGTCGTTTCAAGAAAATAGGAAAACGTTTTTTCCTCGATAGTTCCTGCAAGACGGTCTTCAATGAAAGAACGGTAATCCACCGCGGCAAAATTTTTCATGTTCACCTCGAGCACATCGTCCGCTTCAAGAAAGCTTGATCCCGAAAGAAAATTCTCCCGGTTTCTTGATGTAAGGATAATCATCAGTCCGCCGTTGCGATTTTTCCGGATGAGATCCTGCAGTAGAAATTTGCTGTCGGAATCCACCCAGTGATAATCTTCCAGCACAAGTATCACGTCGGATAACAATGCGATTGCTTTGATCACAGCAGAAATGGCGAGGATGATTCCATAATACCGGCTCTTTTCATCTGTTGCCTGATCAGGCGAATCATTTCCGGATAGATTCAACAGCGTTTTCAGGTTATTTTTCGAACGGCTCAGATCTGCGATTGCCTTTTCACTTTCCGCTGTCTGAAACTGATGCAGACGGATCAGTAATTCACCGTATTCTTTTTCAAATGCCAGATCATTTTTAAACCGGCTGTTTTCACTCGATAATCCGAAATAATCCAACAGGCAATAAATAAACGGGTTGAATGGGGAAGAATAAATCTGGTCAGCCGGGCAGAACAATGCTTTCACTTTTCCTGATGATTTCAGCTGGGCGCAGGCCTCATAAGTGATCCTGCTTTTCCCGACACCGGGCTCTCCCCAGATCAGCACCATTCCACTTTTTTTATTCTGCAAAATGCGTGAATGAAAACCCCGGATCGTATCCAACTCTGTTATTTTACCAATGAAGCGCGTCTGGTACCAGCTCTTTTCCGACTTCAATTCCTTTTCAAAAAGGAACGTTTTCATCGGTGTGCCGATGCCTTTGTACAGCTTTTCATCATTGAAACTGAACTTGAAGGAAGGCGTATGCGAAAGCTCTTCATCCACCAGCACCTGCGACCATTGTGCATCGGACATGAACCGCGCAGCCAGATTTACCTTGTTTCCAACGGAAGCAAACTGGCATCTTTCTTTTCCGCCGACAATTCCGGTAAAAACATTTCCGCTGGTAGCGCCGATCCTGTATCGAATATGTGGCATGGACACAAGACGTTCGCGAAGCGTTTCAATAAACCGGAAAGTTCTTGTTGCGTTGTTCTCATAAGAAACAGGTGCGCCGAATTTGACAAAGATCATTCCGCCCTTATCCCCATAATCGACTTCCCTGAAAAATCCACCGAAGCTGAAGGAAGTATCCATGACAATGGTTGCAAATTCGTTCAGCTCGGCATCATTCTGTAATCCGTCAAAGGAAATGAAAACGGAAATAACCTGCCTGAATTCGCCG
>CAYMZV010000188.1:0-8447 GCA_964394965.1 uncultured Chryseobacterium sp. | reverse complement strand
TCCATGTACCTGTTCATCACTTGAATGTTCAAAATCAAATGCTTCATAGACCTCTTGAGGAATAACTAAAATATGAGCGTTGGGAGCTGCTTTTGATGCCAAATCATTATGGTTTGATTCATTACCTTCAAGACTCACTCCAACACTTGATAAAACCCTATCCAACCTTATAAGTGCCTCAACTGGATCAAGAGCATTCTTAACTGCAGTTGCAATTTTTATTTTTGCTTGTTTGATGGCAAATCTAATTTTTTCAGGTATCGTTCGCTTGTAAGCAATTACGACTTCCTGTGTAGTAACGGTATAAAGAAGCTGTTCCCATTCGCCATTGTGATATTTATGATCATTACCTGCATTATCTTGGTATATCTCCCCTTCCTTGGGATTTTTAGGTTTTGAATCTAACCCGCTTGGGTCAACAAAAACAATCGGATTATTCGCAAATCCAGCATATGGACTTTCCCACGGTTTCACAACAGGATCTTTGCTCAACCATCTTCCCAAACGCGAATCATATTCCCTCCAATCCGCCGAATAATCACCCGTCACATTTTCCTCGTCGTGTTCCATCCCATTAAACCCATAGAGATATTCCACTGCACACTTTTCAGAAAAACTATTTCTCTCATGAAAAAAAATTGGAAAAAACTTTTCAGTCGTTCCAGAATTGTTTTCAGAAAAAATCGGGTTTCTCACTCGGTAAAAATAGGAAAAGCCCTGAGAGAACTTCTTCTTTCAGGGCTTTATTTTCGGGAGATTTGACGAACGCGTACTAATCGGAAATTACTTAGGCATGAACTGACACGATGTTTTTATAGTCATACTTTGCATATTTTTTTATTTTTTCCTTTTGCTTTCTCAACTCAAATAATTCATTCTTGGTTTGGATATGATACCAAAGCTCCGGTTGGGTACGGGAAAAGGAACTTAATTTCAAAACAATATCAGGATTCAACTTTCTCTCTCCGATCAGGTATTTGTAAAGATTGGTGTCTTTCATTTCAAATCCGGACGCCAACTCCTTTTGGGTGATCTTCAATAATTTCAGGTACAACCTTACAAAGTCAAGGATTCTCATTTCCCCTTCAACCTTGTCCCTTTCCACATAATCCTGCATTTGATATTTGATTGAAAGAAACTCATTTCTCAACTTTCTTTCCGGTGATTGCTTTTTGGATTCGGTTAAAATGAATTCCCTCAGCTTACTCATTTTACCCTCATTCCAAATCTGGCTTTCCTTTAGTTCCTTTGGAACTGAGGAAACTTTCTGTGTTTTTTTTGTCTGAGTAGTCATGGTGGTTTTTTTATAAATATTTTATAATTCCTGATTTAACGCTGCAAATATTTTTCGATCAGTTTCTCCCCGTCTTCCGGTTTGATAAGCATCATTGTGGTTTTATCTATCTGACAGGCTTTGTATTTTTTACTGTACAAAGCCATTAGTTTTATTTCATCCTTTTTCGATTCTTCCTGAACGTCAAATGCAAGCCATCCCTTGAAATGTTCCTTTCCAAATTCAAAACTCAACCTGCATGCAAACGCAATCAGGCATCCGGCTACCAAATCATATTTCCTGTTTTCCCCTTTATTATGCGGTGCAATTTCAACGTAAGCCATGTATGGTTCCTGCCCATCCCTCATTTTATAAATCAGACACCCTTCAATGATGTCCGGCGTTTCCTCTGCGACCAATACATAAACATGCGCTCCCTTGTCTTTGGCATGTTTTGGGAAATTGAATCTCCACATTTCATGCATTGACGGCAGTTTCAATTTTCCGCCCTCCCTTATTTGTGCAGCAACCAACTCATCGGTTTTTACCTTAAGTATTTTTATTTTCATGTGATGATGATCTATAATAAAGGTACAAAAAACCATTATACAAAACGTATAATTATTCTACATATTGTATAATTTAACATTTATGCTTTTCATCCCATCGGATGCCACTTGTTTATCAGTTCGCGCTGCTGTTCGTGGTCGTTCTGTAGGGGCTAATTTTACCATCCAAAATATCAATGAATATGGGGTTTTATAGATCATTTACAAAAAATAGGATACATAATCGGATACTTAATTTAACCACAAATGAATTTCAACTTTTCAAAAAGTTTAAAAAAATACAGACTAGTGTACGCGTTGGTCAAATCCCTGATACGCGTTGGTCAAATCTCTATTTTAAAAATGTTTTTTATTTTCTTCTTTCGCTGCCATGCAACGCATCACAAAAAATCATCATGGCGACACTGAAGTTTACAAACGTTCCTATCATCCTTTGCTGATCGTTCTGTTCCACTTGAATCTGCTCGACAGGGAATTGCTCCGGCAAATTCCGTATTCAACAAGAAAATACTGGAACGACACCGAACAGGAAAACCAATTCGGTTACGACGCTGTTCACGATTATCTTAAATCACAACTCGATATCCGCGCAGTGTTCACCTCGAAGCAACTTTATCGTTTTGTCCGTTTTGCGTGCCGAATGCACGATGGGTACACGCGAATAATTGATTCATTGGGGCAAGCGAAAAAGACAAAAAACCGCATTCAGAAAATACTCGTCGATTCCGTTGCGCACCTTTCGCAAAATGTTTGCATTCCAATTGCCACGCGAGTGATGAACATAAGTTCACAAAAATATTACCGCTGGAAATCCTTTTCAGAATGCAAATTGTCGAAAATCAAAAGGTGTTTCCGGCAGGTTCCGCACCAGTTGACTTTGAGGGAAATCCAAACCATTGACAGGGCAATGAAAAATCCGGAGAACCTTGGCAGGAATAAAATTTCCGTTTATTATCCGCTCTTGATTGCACAAGGCATCTCCTGCTCACTGGCAACGTTCTACAATTACTGCCGTGATGAAATGAAACGAATTCCAAAACCGTCCATCGTTCATGAAACGCTTCGCGCCACTTATGTTTTCCAATACCTGCACGTGGACATCACCGAACTGATTTGCACCACTGGAAAAATACTCCTTGCCTTTGTGAAGGACAATTTTTCAAAGGTAATTCTCAATGGGGAAATTCTTCCCGACAAGTCTTCCGTTCACATCCGCGATTTGTTTGCGGAAGTTTTTGAACGGTTTCATTTGCGCCAGCATCCTGAGCGCATCAGCATCGTGAGCGATGGAGGTTCAGAAAACAAGGGCGAGCTTTTGCTTTGGATCGCGCAACAGGTGATTCCCGAAGTGAAAAAACTCACTGCCGGAATTGAAGTCAAGTCAAATTCCATGTCGGAAAGCGTGCATCACATTCTCAAGGGGGAATTCCTTCAATACAAACCTCCAACCAATCCACAAAAGGCGATTGATGAATTCATTCATTACCACAATCACCTGCGTTATCCAACGGAACATTACGGCTACACATGTTGGGAAGTTTTGAATGGTGCGGTTCCCGATAAAAACCGTTTCAAATTGCAATTGCTCGAAGCGAGAAAAAAGCGGGTGCAGGAAAATCAACAATTCCATTGCTTGAAGGAAACGAAATGCGATGAATTGAGATTCGATTGAGATTTATCCGGACGAAATTGTCCGGATGAAGAAAAAGCAATTTCCGGTTTTCAATTTCCCCATCCCAACAGATCGTTTTTTCAAAAAATAAAAAAACGATTGCGTTTTTTTCGCAATCACTCTTTTTTTGAGGTAACGAATATTTGTAGGGTTTTGTGTTAGAATTGTCAGGATGCGCCGTCCGCATTGAAACCGCTGTAACCGTAAACAACATTCGTGTATAAATTTTCCGTGGTCCGGTCCTTCAATCCCAATCTCGCACTGCCGTACAAATCCGTTTCCCCCAACGCAAGCTGGTCCGTCACCTGCGTGTGCCCGGCATTGTCCTTGAAGCTCCTGCTGTAAGTCGCCATCACATTACCCTGCGCATCGCGCACGTAATACGTGTACTGCCAATTGTCCTGTTGTGTCGGAGCACAACCGTTTCTTTTCTGCAAACCCTGTTCCGGCTTTTCGCTGCAAGTCCTCGTCTCGGCTCAGCCGAGACTGTGGGCTTTCCGCTACAATCCGGGCTAGGCAGGAAGTATTTCCCTTTCTATCGACTTCTTTTCAGCATGCCAAGGAGCGAGTATTGGATATTAACTATATGATCTGACAAACATCAAATAAAAAAACGGGGTAAACTACCCCGTTCGTTAATGCTGATGCTCGTTTATTAAATGTTTGATCGGGAATGTTTTGCAAAAAAATATTTCTTGCTTTGGAGCTTCAAGTGACGGATTGAACACAACCAGGATTTGAAATTTTTCAGGTGATAAAAGTTTACACGACCAAATTGTCACACTAAGATGACGAGATTCTCTTATTTAAGAGAACAACAATTATCAAAAAAATATTTCAATTTTTTTGAGTCATAGTCGTGATTCCACACTACGCCATCTCTCGAAGCTTGCGCACAAAGAGTATCAGTTAAATGCAATAAACCAGCATAATTAACGTCAAACTTTGCACCCCTACATTGCTGAATGTACATTGAAAGGCAATAAATCAAATCTCTCGATGAACTATCTAACTTATCTTCAATGTTAGCATCTTGAGTCGCAAAATTTATGAATTTATTATAATGCAAGATGCTGTATCCGTCAATGTTTTTCATAATGTAATTTGTCCATTTATTCCATGTTGTATCAGATGGCGTCTCGGAAGCAAGTTTTATTGCAAAGTCTTTGGACATCAGATAAGGTTCGTCGATAGTAGTATCTTCTTGCTGGATAGTGTTGAAAGAAAGAACATTATAATCAGGAATACTTTTTTCCTGCATTAAATTTACCAAGATGAGCTGTCGAATCATTTGGGTTTTTGTAGCCGAAATAATATCCGATTTAGGTAAATAGACTTTTACATTAAGTGTATCTCCTATAGTATAAATCCGTGTCGGATAATATTTATTTGAAAACTGACTGGAGAGTTCTTTACAACGTTTATCATTGCCGGAAAAAAAAGTACAGCTACCAAGAACGGCACTAATTAAGAGAAGAATTTTCATTTTTTGAAGGTGACAAAAGTTGACACAACAAGCTAAATTAAGCATAGCATTTTTTCAAAGGCAGCGTCTTTTTCCAAGTCTTGTTCGGGTTTCAAAAAAACATTCAACAATTCATTTCCCTTTATATAATCAACTAAATGAATTCCAAGCCATCCTTCACTCCAAAAATCTATTTCACCACCCATTTTTTTTGAATTGAATTCAACTTGGTTTAATGAACCAAAATCCCCTTTTTCAAAAAACTTATATTTTATTTCATAATTCTTCAAACTCGGAGCAATCACAATCTTAAACCAATATAAGTCTTTTACTAAGCTCATAATTATTTCATTTTTAAGATTGGAGTGAGATTTTTAATCGTTGGTGATATTTGCCCACCTTGTTTTAATAGCATGAACATTTGAGATTCACTGGCATTTGGTCCAAGAATACTAAACCAATTAGGTTGACCTCCTTGTATCAAGGAATTCGTTGGTACTTGAACCCAGCATATATCGGACCTTTTGAAGCACTTGTAAAGGTATTAAATCCGCCAATAGTAACGGACGTTTTACCTCCAGCACCTTCAGCTTAAGTGACGGATTGAACACAACCTAAAATTGCGGAATATTTGATTTTTTGATTCTCCAATAAAAACTTACTTGGCGGTCATTCTTTGTTGATTTTCTCTTTAGTAAATATTGTACTGCTAATTCTATTTGATATAGAAATAAGAAATTGCATCTCATCATTAGATAAATCAAATGTATAGCAAGTCATTTCGGTTTTAATATTTATTAAGAAAGATACTTGCACTTTATCATTATTCTTGTAATTAATGATTTTATCTATCTTATCTGCAAAGAGATTTTGAAAAAATCGAATATGCATTGAAATATCTTCTTCAGCAGAAATAACGGAATCGGAGGCAATCACCCACAAGTTTTGAGCTCTATTCATAGTTTTAGTTCCATTCAAAGTGGAAAATTCATCGCCCTTTGAATAAGCTCTACTCGGTTTGATATTCAAACACTGCGTAATTTCCTCAGGGCTTACCTCTTGTGAGGTAATTCCGAACTCGCATTGGACTTTATTCAACAAATATTCATCCATTTATAAAATTTTAGTGTGAAAAATAATCGCTAATATAACCATAACATGTTTGCCCGCCAGGCGACCAATAAGAGCCATCTGCCCGTATCCAGCCTTGAAAATTCGCAGGCAGCAAATTGTCAGCTTTTAGGGCATGTAAAGCTTCCCCGCCTTCAAAAGGAAACCAAATACCTCTTATGTTGGATTGTCCCATATTGGGAATAACATGATTAATATCTAACTCTGAAATATCGACATTCTCAATTTGATGTTTTATCGGCGGAATTTCTTCTCTTTTAAATATATTCGTTTTCAATATTGATAAAGCATCGGAATAATCAAACGTAGTGATGCCACATCCGATAATTAAACCTGGTGGTATTGATTTGTATTCTTTAAAGTCAAATTCAATCCAATATATCTTCATAGTAATCGAGACCGTTTTGCGAAAAATATTTTTTCTTTGGATCTCGAGGTGACCGATTGAATGCAGCCTGATATTTAATAAAAAACTGTCTTCTCAATATAGATTTCCTTATGTGAAGAATGCACATAAAAACTCAACATCAAGGAGAAGTATTTTTTATCGTCAATTTTATTCAAATAAGAATATTTAATAATTTCTATATCATCCAAATTACCATTTGTATCATTGTACAAGAATTTTGCGGTTATTGGTCTCCAAGATGAATCGCAACTTACGACTGACGAAGAAGATAAGATACCTTCTCCATCATAATACTGTACGAACCTGGTATTAGACGCGGAATCTATTAATTCATAACTCCAAATAGGAGTATCATTTTCACCTTGCTTTAAGCTGAGTTTTCTCCGAATAATCCGACTAATTTTATTCCCATCACTATATGAATAAGTCACGCCATTTACACAAATATGATTGCGGAAATATGCCTCTTTAACAATCCTATGATTTGAGTGCTCCAAATAAAATTTTCCTTCAAACAATACAGAGTCAGTTGGGAAAATTGCAACGATTACCGAATCTCCATAATAAGAATAGGTTAGACTTGAAGTCTTCAATCCGGAACTATTTATAAATAAAACTTTTGATAGCCTAGAAAGTGAATCATAGAGATATAATTCCTGTGCAAATTTTCCAGTTAAGGATTGTTCACTTTCTTTTATAAGTAGTCCATTTTTATAATACTTGCAAGAGGTCAATTTGCCTTCGCCTTTCTGATATTCCTTTTCACTAGAAAAAGAATAAGTTAAGACACTATCTTTCCCCTTAACCACATCATTAGTAATAGTAAAATAATATGAATAGTTTATTACTCTTGAACTAGCCATCGAATAATGATGTGAAAGTAAAAGAATGAAAGCAATCAGTATTGATATTATTTTATTTTTCATCATAGTTGATGTCAACTTCCCCAACCTTATCCGGATAAGAATAGGATTGTCCACTTCCATCCGACCAATTGGGCTTATCAGAACCTAATTCTTGAGAACGATAACTAATTCTCATCATTTCCCAAGGAGTTAAATATACTCTTAATCCTCTTTTAATTTCATGCTTTCTTTTTCTAACCAATGATCGGCCCCAATCTTCACCACCTTCCCCATCGGCTGTCATTACATAGGTTCCTTGAGATTCATCAGTAGAAATTCTAATAACAGGATGTTGATCAGGATGTAAATGAATCCAAGTAGCCAAATCAACAGAAGTTTGAGTTCCTTTAAATGCGAGGTCTGTATTATAATTCCGGGAAACCCTTGGGTCAGTTGAATACATGTTTGCGTCCACAACGGTAGTTTTCCCTGCATTAAAATCAATCTCCTGAACCTTTGTATTTTTGTCAGTATCCCATACAAAATAAGTTCTCTTCGAATTATTTTCATTGCCTTGCAATCCGTCAAACGTATTACTAGTAGGGTCAAGGTCTAAGTCATACACGCTTTTGTCCGTAATCGTTATTTGTTTTAGCTCTCCAGTCGCATCTTTGCCATCATTGAAGGTTGCTTCACGATCAAGGAAATAATAATCATGCTTTTTGTCTTTGTCATCATCTTCAACCTGTTTTTTAAAATTAGCATCTACTTTACCTCTTTCTTTTACTTCTTTTCTTATTCTTCTTTTTACACTTCTGGTATCATCATCTCGTCCATAATGATTCTTATCACCCAATGGATCATCAAATTGTATAGGGCTATCTCCCATACTCGAATAAGGAGTTCTAGAAGGGTTTTCGCTGATGTCTATCGAAAACCAACGACCAATTCTTGGGTCTAATTCTCGAAACTCCGTGGTATAACTGGCGCCATTGTTTGTTACCTCTTCATCCTTCTCCATCCCATTAAACCCATACCTATAAGTTGTATTGTTATACAACCTACCCTCCAGCGGCGCACCGA
>CAYMZV010000187.1:4674-8449 GCA_964394965.1 uncultured Chryseobacterium sp. | reverse complement strand
AATGGATGCTGGCGAATCAGATTGTTTCCATAATCATTGTACACACGACCGACATGCACCCATGTTTGCGCGTAATTTTCTCCTGCAGGTCCATTCTCCCTGCGCAATTCGGCAAAATAGGCTTTGCCGGGTCCTGTCCAGTTCCACATGAAATCGGTGAGGAAAATTTTGTCTTCCGTGAAATTGCTGTCATCGAAATTCCGAATCATCAGATAAGCGGTTTTCACTTCCGCATCGTTCCAGCCCGCAGTGTCTATTTTTACATGCGGCAATAAAATGCTCGCATTGTTCGCTTTCGCCCAACCGCCGAATGCCGAAAATATCTTTTCACCGAATTGTTTTTCATTTTCCATTTCACCTTGTATCCAAACTCCGGCGAGAACAATCGACATAAGCAGGAGATGTATCATGGTTTTGCGAAACCGGTGAATAATCAACAATAAAAGCATAAAAACGGGAATGCAGGCGAGACTGGCATAACGCATTTCGGACGCAGAATAAAGTGCAACCAACATCAATGCAAGTGCACTGATGCGTTTTGGATTTTCAAGCAATCTCAATAACGCTGCAAATGCAATGAAGGTGAATGAGGCATTGACACTGTCGCTCAACAACCACGTTGTCATGTACAATGTCGAATCGTTCAACAGGATGAGCAAGGCAAATACGCGGTACAGCCACAATTTTGCAGGAGGGAAAAAACGCCGAATGGCAAATACAAAATAAAGTGCGGAAATGGCGTGCAGCAGGAATTGGATGAAAATGGTAAAAGCCAACCCCGATGAAAAAAAATGGATGAGGATGAGAAACCAGGAATAGCCGACGGGACGGAATCCACCGAATGAACCCGAAATGGCACATGCCACATAATCGCCCGAATCGGCTGTTGTAAAAGTTGTGGGATAACACCACTTCATGAAAAAATAGGCGGTCAGCAAAAGTCCGGAAAACACGGTCAGTTCGAGCCGTTCTTCACGTGTGAACTTGGGAAAGGGAAGTGGGGGTATTCGGAATTTTTCCCGTTTTGAAATGTGGGAAGCCGTTTTGCTTTTCGAATTATCGCGATGTTTTTTAGCAGCGGCCATTTTCAGGAAAGGAGAAAGCGTTTTTCCACCATGATCTTCCGATCAGCGAATTTTTTTTACACGCTCTCCGAAGATACTTTTATTTTTTGTGAGTGGAATGCCGCTTTCGCGCTTTTGCCAATGAAAATCGATGCAAACCGACTGCTCAATAATTCACTTCCTGAATTTCAAAAAAGGCTTGTGGGTGCAGACAGGTCGGACAGGTTTCGGGAGCATTTTTCCCTTCGTGAAGATGTCCGCAATTGCGGCATTTCCAAACCACCACATCATCGCGCTTGAAAACCTTTCCCTCTTCAAGTTTCTTGTAAAGTTTTGCATAACGTTCGCCATGTGCCTTTTCAATTTTTGCGATCAACTTGAAAAGGGCGGCGACTTCGCGGTAACCTTCCTCTTGTGCAACGCGTGCAAATTCGGGATAAAGAATGGTGTATTCTTCCGTTTCACCTTCGGCTGCAGCTTTCAGGTTTTCTTCGGTGGTTCCGATTTTTCCAGCCGGATAAGTGGCGGTAATTTCGACTGCCGTTCCCTCGAGAAACTGGAAGAACCGTTTCGCATGTTCTTTTTCATTGAGTGCCGTTTCCGTGAAAATTGCTGCAATCTGTTCGAGACCGTCTTTTCTTGCCTGACTGGCAAAAAAATCATAACGCGTTCTTGCCTGCGATTCGCCGGCAAATGCTTTCAACAGGTTGATTTCCGTTTTACTTCCCTTTAGAGATTTCATATTGTTTTATTTTTCAGGATGAATGTTTTTTTGCTGTTTGAAAATGAGTCCAAATATTTTGTTTTTCCAACTTGATTTGTACTGACTAAAATCATCTTGTAAAATGTTTTTCCTCAGTGGGTGGTTTTCCCATTCGGGATAATTTCATTGCAGAAATTCTAAATCCTCAAAAAATGTACGTCCAGCAACTTTACACCAATTGCCTTGCGCAAGCCGCTTATTATCTCGAATCCGATCGTGAAGCATTGATCGTTGATCCTTTGCGTGACCCGACTCCGTATATCGAATTGGCGCAGTCGCGGGGAGCGATCATAAAATATATTCTCGAATCGCATTTCCACGCCGATTTTGTTTCCGGTCATCTTGATCTTGCCAATGCAACCCACGCGGAAATTGTTTTTGGTCCAGATGCAAAACCATCCTATCCTGCACATATTGCAAAAGACGGGGAACGGTTGAAACTCGGAAAAATCGAAATCGAGGTTTTGCATACACCAGGACATACAATAGAATCGTCTTGCTTTTTGGTTTATAACGATGCGAACATTCCCCAAATCCTGTTTTCAGGCGATACGCTTTTTGCAGGTGATGTTGGTCGACCTGATTTGTTGAGTGGAAATCTGGATGCAGAAACGCTTGCTGGCATGCTGTATGACTCTTTGCAGAAAAAAATAAAAACCTTGCCCGACGAGGTGATTGTTTATCCCGGTCATGGTGCCGGCTCGGCTTGCGGAAAAAATATCGGAAAAGAAACGGTGACGACAATCGGCAAACAGAAAAAGGGAAATTACGCTTTGCAGAATATGCCGAAAGAGATTTTTGTCAAGCTGGTTACGGAAGGGCAAACGGCTCCACCGCAATATTTTTTCAGCGATGCGAAATTGAACAAGATGGGATACGAAAAGTTCGAGGAGGTATTAAAACACAACTTGCATTTTGTTGCGTCCCCCGAATTCGATCGCATGCGGCATGAAGGTGCGGTTGTGCTCGATACGCGTGCTCCCGAGGTTTTTGCATTGGGTCATGTTCCGGGTTCGGTCAACATTGGAATTGATGGTGACTTTGCCGTATGGACTGGAACGTTGTATCCTTTTACAACCGACTTTTTATTGGTAACGGAAAATGACCGGGCGAAAGAATCGGTTACACGGCTTGCACGCATTGGATACGACCGTGTGACGGGAATTCTCGAAGGCGGAATTGAATCATGGATCAAAAGCGGCCGTCCGGTGGATCACATTCCATTGATCAGCCCGGTTGAATTCGAAAAATTGGCAGAGTCGGGAAAATATGTTGTGCTTGATGTTCGCCGTCCGGCTGAAACCGAACAGAAGCGATTGCGTTTTGCAAAATCACTCCCGCTTTCGGAATTTGTTTCGCGGTTGAATCAATTGGACAGGAACGAAAAATACATTGTCTGCTGTGCCGGAGGATATCGGTCGATGATCGCCTCTTCCATCATGAAAGCCGCAGGGATTGAAGAGGTGCTGAATGTAAGTGGGGGAGTGGCAAGGATTCTGGAAGAGAAACCCGAGTTGGTGGAAGAAGTTGTATTGTAATACAATTTTCCTTTTTGGATTTTGTTTGACGGGCGACTTTGGATTGATAAGTCGTATTCAGGAATTAAAACAATCCGGCTTTTTTCAGTTTCTCGATATCTTCGGGAGAATCGACGGAAAGCGTTTCGAGATCGGTATAGGCGGTGCGAATGGAATAACCGTTTTCAAGCCAACGCAATTGTTCAAGCGATTCGGCAACCTCGAGTTTTCCCGGAGGAAGCAACGTTAATTTTTCAAGCACATGCGAACGGTATCCATAAATGCCGATGTGTTTATAGAAAAAATTCTTCTCGAGCCATTTCGATTTTTCGACGCCGCGAATGAAAGGGATGGGAGAGCGTGAAAAATACAAGCCATTCCCTTTTGCATCCAACACAACTATCATGGTATTCGGATTGTCGAGATCGGCT
>CAYMZV010000187.1:0-4664 GCA_964394965.1 uncultured Chryseobacterium sp. | reverse complement strand
ATTCCAATTTCCCGGAACTTTTTTCACCGCTTCCGCACAGCGGTCCGTTCCACTTCGGTGAGTATCGGAAGTGATGACAAAATTCCCGCCGAAACTTTTCACTTCCTGCGCGATGCGTTCATCGTCCGTCGCAACAACAACTTCATTCAGCTTTTTTGATTTTTTTGCCTGTTCGTAAACACGGCGGATCATTGTTTTTCCGCCAATGTCAACCAATGGTTTTCCCGGAAAGCGGGTTGAGGCAAATCGTGCAGGAATGATTCCGAGAATGGACATAAGAGAGCGTACGGATTATGAATTATGCGAAACTATGAATTACGAATGAACGAAATTGTTGGGAGCGGATTGTGAATCATGGACAGCACGAATTTACGGATTGCGGATTATATGGTTCATGAAGTTTTTTTGACCAAACCGTAAATTGCGACGAGACACCAAATCGCTTCGAGAATGACGAAGGGAATTGCTCCGATGAGAATCGCACCGTAGCAGGCAAGCCCGGCACCGAAGAAATTGAGCAGGTTGTACATTTTATCCTGTTGTTTGGTTTTTCCAAGTGTCAACAGGATGAATGCGAGAAGGATCAGGCTCACACCGACTGAATTGATGAGATCAGGTAAATTCATTTGGACATTTTGTAAAATGAAAAAGGCATCCTTTGAATATGGATGCCTTTTTTGATTTGAAAAGTTTTTTATTTTCCAACAACCATTCGCTGTGCATAAATGGTTCCATCTTCCAAAGTCACGCGGAGAAGATACATTCCATTCGGAGCGTCAAGTGAAAAATCCGTTTTGCTTATTCCGGTTTCCGGAAGTTGTTGCGCATAAATGATTTGTCCGGTGACACTGAAAACTTCCATCGTCGCTTTCATTCCGCGTTGGTCGAATTCTGCCGTAAAATTTCCATTGTTTGGATTCGGGAATAAATTCATCAGGTTGGAATTGCTCAATTCAGGCATTCCAACATCGGTCATGTTGTAAATTGCAGAGAAAGCTGAACAGCCATTTGCATCCGTAATCACAACATAATATTGTCCATTCGCAATCGGTGTATAAGTTTGTCCGGTTGCTCCGGGAATCAGTGTTGAGTTGAAAAACCATTGGTACGTTACAGCGGAAGTTGAAGAAAGCACTGCAACGTTTCTTGTAATGATGGGAACGGATGGAGGCGGAAACAAGGACAGATTGACCGTATCCGAATTTGTGCAACCATTCGCATCGGTTCCATAAACGATATAGGTTGTGCTGGAAGTCGGTCCGGCTGTTGGACAGGCAATTGTTGTATCACTCAATCCGAAAGCGGGTGTCCATGCATAACTCGTACCGCCTGTTGCACACAAAACAATTTGCGAACTGGCACAGAAGCCGGTGTCATTCCCTGCAAAAATGGTTGGCAAAGGATTGACAGTGATTGTGATTGTACTTTGTGAAGAGCAGGCGGAAGTATTTGTAATTGTGCAACTGTAAGTTCCGGCGGTATTGACAGTGATGCTTTGTGTTGTCGCATTTGTATTCCACAAATAAGTTGAATTCGTATTTGTGGTATCGTTGGCAGTCAATGTAACCGAACCTCCAGCACAAAAAGCCGGTGGTCCACTCGTTTGGATTTGTGGTCCGGGCAATGGAACAACCGTTACGATGGCCGTATCCAAATCGATGCAACCGTATTGGTTGCGCAAATGCAAAACGTAAGGTGTGGTAACGGTCGGTGTTGCAATCGGGTTGGCGATGTTCGGAATGTTCAATCCGGTAGAAGGCGTCCACCATACACTGTCGATGGTTCCGTAAGAAGAGGCGGCGGAAAGTTGCGTGCTTGCACCGAGACAGATTGTAGTGTCGTTGGAAGCGACTGCAGTGAGTTGACAATATTTTACAACGGCAAAATCCTCGTTTGTCCCTGCGCCTTTACTCATTCCACCCACATAAAATTCGCCGGTGAGTCCGAGTGAAATGCTGTAAGCCTGATCGGCATTGTTTCCTGTTCCGTTATATTTTACAATCCAACTTGTGTCGCCATTCGCCTCATATTTTATCGTCAGGAAATCATTGTTGGATGCATTGCCATAACTGAATCCCGTTACAAAAATCCGATTCGAGCTGTCGGCGGAAATTGCGGTTCCCTCATCATATTGAACGGCACCACCATCATAACGTCTCACCCAGATTGCAGCACCGGAATTTCCATCGTATAAAATCGTTGCACAATCTTCAGCGGTTTGGGTTGTACCGATGGAGTGTCCTGTCACGGCAACATTTCCAGCGGGAGTAAGTGTAATTGCATTGGCTTCATCGACATCATTCGCAGGGCCGTCATAAATGCTAGCCCATTGTTGAACGCCGGTGGAATTGTATTTGAGAGTTGCGTAACTGTAATTCGTTGTACCCACCAAATCGCGAGCATAACCGGTGACATACACATTACCCGTTCCATCCACAACGATATCCGATCCTGCATCATAAACACTTCCGGGACCATTGTAACGTTTCACCCATTGTTGTACACCTGAGTTGTTGTATTTGATGGTGGCAATGTCGTTGTCATTTGCAGCCGGACCATAACTTGAACCGGTGACATAAACATTTCCGGTTGCATCAAGTGTGAGGGCATAAGCTGTTTCGGTGTTGCTGTTGTTGTTGCTGTAAACGGTTGCCCATTGTTGTGTTCCTGCGTTGTTGTATTTCAGTGTAACATAATTCGAACCGGTTGTAGTACTGGTGGTTCCTCCTGCAACGTAAACATTTCCCGAACCGTCCACTGCAATGTCATAAGACTCGTCAAAGCCGGAAGCGCTTCCGTTATAACGTGTCGCCCATTGTTGTGTTCCGGTTGGATTGTATTCTATGGTAACAATATCATAATTGGCGGCGAGTCCGGCACTGTATCCGGTTACATACACATTTCCGGAATTGTCAACGGCAATTGCACGTGCTTCGTCATAACCATTTCCCGGACCATTGTAGGAAGCTGTCCAAAGTATGATTCCATTGGGATCGAATTTTGTTGTAACGATATCGAAGTCGGTTCCATTCCATCATGTTCCAACAACAACGCTGTTTCCGGCAGCATCCACAACCATGGATTTGGCACGGTCAATATTGTTTCCAGCGGAAGAATATCGTCCCACCCATTGCACGTTTATCTGTGCGGTAGCCGAACAAAAAAGCAATAGACCGACAAGCAAGCCGGGGAAAAATTTGCGGTTCATAAAGATGTTTGCCCTTAAGGTTATATTCAAAGATAAACCGATTCGCCGAATCTTCAAGTAAAAAAGCTTTGTTGCCGTCGAATGGAATTGCGACATTAGCGAAGTATGAAACGATCGGTGTTGCCCATCCTTATCGCATTTCTTGTCCTTTTTGCAGTGGTTGGAATTGCCTCCAGGATTTTTTTTCAGCACCAAAGGCAATTCCTGAAAATTGAAATCCCGCCTTCCTATCTTGAAACAACCGATTCATCGCGGTTCAGTTTGCAACCCATCCTGATCACGAGAAGTCTGCCCGACGACAGCATGCTTGTTTTTTTTCCGAAAAAGGAAATCAAACCCGAAGTGTTTCTGTATGACCAGTTGAATTATAATCGGTTGTTGTTCGGCGATCACCATGGTGTTCCCACTTTCATTCCGGATGATGAAGGATTGACAGCCATGTTCAATCGACCCATATTGAATTTATCGGGATTTCCTTCGGGAAAATATTACGTGCACGTTACGAATTGTGATTTCGGGGGATTCCTTCAGCTGAATATTTCGGATTCGTTGCATTGAAGGGAATAATGCGTGAGGCGGATCAGTTGATTTTATTTCCCCATTTTATTTTTTTGACAATTCATTTCATGGATGAATCAATTTGATTCTTTCTTCCACATGATCATAGCCATCACGATTGCCCTGCTTTAAATAAAAGTTTGCAGCCTTTTCCATATCGTCAATACCTCTAGCGGAGTCTTTTGTTTCCACCAATGCATTTCCCAGATTGAACCACGCATTCGCATAATCGGGAGACAATTTTACCGACGTGTTGAAATCGGACAGCGCTTCCGGCATTTGATTTTTACGTGCACGGATCACTCCGCGATTGTTGTATGCGTCTCCATAATTTGCGTTCGATTGGATTGCCTTGTTGAAATAAGCCAGCGCCTCATCCAATCGTCCGCTGTTGTTGCAGATTAATCCGAGATCATTCAGCGCTTCGGTGTAGGTTGAATCATAATGAACAGCCGATTCATAATCCTTTTCGGCAAGATCATTTTGTTTGACATCGGAATAGGCGACGCCGCGGTTGCAATAGGCAATGGCACAATCGGGATATTGATTCATCACATCTGTCCATAGCGCGACACTGTTTTTCCACACATCACATCTCTGCCAGGAAAAAAAAAGAAAAACGATTGCACAAATTGTTGCGAAAGCGATAGCGCCCTTTTGCTTGAGAAAATCCTTGCCACGCCAAAACGAGAACAGTGCAAAAAACAAACCGATGTAAGCGGCATAAGTATAACGTTCCGCAATGATTGCATTGCCGACGGGCAACAATTGCAGCACGGGCAAAAGTGAAATCAGGAAAAACAGCATTCCGAAAAACAGTTCGGGATTTTTCTTTCTCATTGCAAAAACAAATACGATCAATGCAAGAGCGATGATGGTGCTCAAATAAAAGGACCAA